>DAOQAK010000033.1 GCA_035353855.1 Bacteroidales bacterium
AACTCGTTCTAAACAGTTTTGCCTTTGCAAACCTGATAAGAACGAGTATAAAAAAATGAAATGTAGTTGTGAAAAAATATATTTACATATTGTTTTTTGTAACACTTACAATTCCTGAAGTTCAGGCACAACAAAATTTTTATACAATAAAAGGTTTTATTAAAGACAGCATAACACAAACCCCTCTATCATCTGTTAGCATTACATGCGAAAATAATTCCGAAGTTTCGGTTTCCGACAATAATGGTTTTTTTAAAATTAATACCGACACCATTCCTTGTAAACTTACTATATCACATCTTGGTTATTTCGAAAAACAAATTTTCGTTTCAACATTAAATTCAAAAGTTGAAATTTTTCTAAAAGAAAAAATTAATGAACTTCCCGAATTATCTGTTACCACTGCTAAACCAATACCTATAACAAAAGACGAACCTTTATTTATTACCGATTATGAATTTGTTCAGGATAAAATTCTGGCACTAGCTTATAAAAATAAAGTGCTTTCACAGGCAAGGCTTTATATGCTAACTTTAGAAGGCGATACCGTTTTTTCAGTTCCTGTTAGCAAACCCGAACATTTGTATAAAGATTGTTACGAAAACAAATATTTCATTTCGAAAAATGATGCGTTTCAGTTAGCTATCGATTCAATGAATATTGATTTTCTGTATCCATATCCTACTGATGAATTTAAAAATATTTTCAGCATTCTGACTGAAGCACGAAAAGAAAAAATGTACATGAAAAAATATTCAATGAACAATCAAAAGCTTGATTATATTGAATACGACAGAGATTCAAAAATTTATACGGATGTAATTACCATCGAGAATGAAAAAAATACTCGCATGCTATATGATAGGGCAAGAATGGTATGCTCTGCCGATGATCCCGATGTACAGGCACGTTTCGAAGACCTTGCTTTTTACAAACCTGTTTTTGCTCCACTGGTTAATATTCACGATACACTTTATCTTTTTAATTTTGAAGATTCATGGCTGGGCTATTTTGATGATTCAAATAAAATTGTAAAAGAAATTCCTATTGATTTTCATCATGATAAAAGCTGGAACCGTGAAATATTTTTTGATGAACGTTCTGAAAAAGTTTACGCATTATTCAGGAAAGACGGCATATCCACACTAAAAGAAATTTGTTTGGAAACTGGACAACTTATTAACTCCATTCAAATCCCTAATTTACCGTTTGTTGACAATATTAAAATAAGCAATGGGAAATTATATTTCCTTTACACCAACCACAACACACCCGAAGAACCGCGAATGCTATACAGCATGAAGATTTAATTACTACATCTAAAAAATATTTCTCGCAGATATTTGCAAAATTTAAAGCAGATATTCGCAGAAATATTTTTTTATTCAAATTTTCTCTTTTAATCAACTAGAAAAATAATTTTTAATTTTAAACAGGTTTCTGAATTTCTGCCGAATTATTTGCAGCAGAATTAACCAACTTTGAAATTGGATAAGCTGTCATAAGCTCGGAAGGGAAAGGAATTAGTAACGATTTTATTTCTGTTTCATTTTTTGAGTTCAACCATTTTTTTTCATCATTACGCTGAAGAATTAACGGCATGCGTTCATGAATTTCTTTCATCATTTCATTTGCTTCGGTAGTAATAATTGAAAAAGTGTGAAGTGGTTTTCCTTCAGTATCTTTCCAGGTTTCCCATATTCCTGCCATGGCAAAAGGCACTTCGTTTTTCAATAAAATGCGGTAAGGGGTTTTTTCTTTATCCTGTTTCCATTCATAAAAACTATCGGCGGGAACCAGGCAGCGCCTGCTTTTTATGGCATTACGAAAAGATGGTTTTTCAAAAATGGTCTCTGCTTTAGCATTGATCATTTTATTACCAATAGAAATATCTTTAGCCCACGAAGGAACAAGTCCCCATTTATAAAAACTGAGCTTTCTTTGATTATCACTGGTAATTACAGCAAGTTTTTGCGAAGGCGCACAATTAAAGCGTGGAATAATTTCTTCGTCTTCGATATCCACATCAAAGCGCTCTTCAATAATTTTATCGCTTAAAGTAAATGAAAAACGTCCGCACATAATTTGAGTTTATTCACAAATTTAAAAATTAAAGTTAAGTAAAAAAAGTAGTATATCTTAATATTCTATGGTCAAGATGTAAACGAATCAAAAAGACTAAGCTGTCAGAAAATTTTATTTAAGCGATGGCAAAGGAAAATTTGGAGCGGCGGATTTTTGTGTGATGATAGCCGTGATGGTCGTGGCATATCATATATGGATTTGTGCGACAAACGACCATCGCAGGGCTTTTAAATTTTCCGATTTTTTTTTACTTTTTTCTAAAAAAAGTAATATAAAAAAAGAAAAAATTAAGTTTTATTTTTTATTAACTGTCATGCCGAACACCCACCTGACCGGACGCGCAGGAAATGAGGCTTCTTATTTAATAACAATTCATCGTTTCGCTCTGAATGAAAAACGTTTTTATTTTCAACCACACAACATCATTTATAATTAATATCTTTGAACATAGAACAATTTAAATTTACGTTTTGTCAGTTACCTGGAATCCCTGGCACGGGTGTAAAAAAATAAGTGCAGGTTGTAAAAACTGCTATGTTTACAGAATCGATGGGCGACATGGCAAGGATAGTTCTGTTGTAAAGAAAACGCAAAATTTCAATCTTCCGATAAAAAGAAAAAGAAATAAATCCTTTACAATTCCCGCTAATGAAGAGGTGTACACTTGTTTCAGTTCTGATTTTTTTCTTGATGATGCTGATGAATGGCGCAACGATGTTTGGAAAATGATCCGGTTAAGAAATGATTGTCATTTTATATTTATCACCAAACGCATCGACCGCTTTAACATAAGCCTGCCCGATGATTGGGGCGATGGATATGATAATGTAACAATTGGTACAACTATTGAAAACCAGGATAGAGCCGATTATCGTTTGCCAATATTTGAAGCGCTTCCTATCAAACACAAAATGATAATTTGCGAACCGCTTCTTGAAAAAATAGATATGATGAAGTATTTAGAGAATTGGGTTGAACTGGTTTTAGTTGGAGGAGAATCGGGGAATGAAGCCCGAGTATGTAATTACGACTGGGTGCTTGATATACAGCAACAATGCAAGCAAAAAAATATTCCGTTTCATTTTAAACAAACAGGAGCAAAGTTTCTTAAGGATGGACATTTGTATAAGATAAGCCGTAAATTTCAATTTCAGCAAGCAAAGAAAGCGGGGATAGATATTTATAAAAGATGAACTAATTTTATTATGATTCTATGAAAATAAAGATAATAACATTTTTACTTTTGATTTTTACTTTTCAAACTCAGGCACAAAGGCTTAATGTTTTTGGGGCAGAGCTTGGAAAACAAAAACGCAATGGGCAAGACTTGCGCTATCCTTATGCCGATACAAAATGCTATTTTGGTTTTATTGATTCCACTTGGCAAGTATCGGATACAGCAGGTGGGAAAAATTTTTACTATTTATATTTTAATCTTCCGCAAGAAACTGCCGAAATAGGTGTAAGGCTTATGTCGCCTGTATCTCCGGTGATGTTTCCCGACAAAGGCGATATAGTTGAAGAAGGTTATTACGAATACCGCAAAGCAAATAAAAACTGGTTCGACCCGTGGATAGCGCTTGAGCATTATTTTAGCATTAACGATACTGCAAAAATAGATTCAACGAAAAAAGAATGGATCATGCTTGGCAGCAACGATGATAATGATGAATTATTTGCGCAACCTTCGGGCAAAAAAAACAATTCTTTATTCAGAATAATAAGCGATACTTTACAACCTTATAAAACTTTAAGTTCAGGTATTTACCGCATTGTAATAAGCAGCATGAAAGACGAAAAAATTTCAGGAAGTTTTATTTTACAAATCGGTTCCGCAACAAAATTGAATGGAATAAAAATCAAAAAGAAATTTATTGAAATTGAAAATTAGGAAATTCAATAGGCAGTGTACAATATGCAGTCAACATGCAGCAATTAATGACTTCGCCACAGGCGGATAATAACAATCGAATAATTGAACAGTTGAACAGTTGAACATTCGAACAATAGAACAGATATATCAGCGTCTTTGCGACTCCGCGTGAAAAATAAAATTTATTGAAATTAGGAAATTCCTTTTGCCTTTGAAGGGATAGTCATCAGTCAACATGCAGCAATTAATGACTTCGGCAGGCGGATAATAACAATCGAATAATTGAACAGTTGAACATTCGAACATCTAACAACTAACGAATAACGAAATATTTTTCTCTATTGCGGCGAATAAATCAGCTTAATACATTTACGGTATTTTCCGGCAACAAAATCAACCACATACATTCCGGCAGGAAGCGAAGTATTGCTCAAGTTTATCTGGTATTCGTAATGACCGTTTTGTAAAACTTTATCCGTATTAATTATTGTTGATATTTCTCTTCCCTGTAATGTATAAAGTTTCATCGATACTTTAGATTCTTCAGGAAGGTTAAAATCAATAACCGTTGAATTGCTGAATACAGTAGGATACGCTGATATTGATGGATTATTTTCCGGCAATTCGGGAACATCGGTATAAAGAAAATGAGCAGTTATTGTATCAGCTGTTGTAAGCGTTACCGAAATGCTATCGGCTGTTGCTCCCGGAACCATTGCAGTATAATCGCTTGTCCAATTTATAAATTCATAACCCAAGGCAGGTAATACCTGTAATTTATTTTCCATTCCACCGAAATAGTTGCCAGTCCACGGGTACTGATTAATAAGTAATGAGTTGATTTTTACATTTCCTCCGATAGCAGGATCGGCATCAACTGTTAAATTATATGGTCCTGTAAGGCTGTAGCAATCAATAAATCCACTGGTAAGATCCACACAACGCTGAGTAATAAAATCACGTAATAATTGAACATTGTTTTTCCATTCCGTATAAGTTCCACTCCAACGAGCTGCATGTTGTGTCATTTCAGGGTCGATAATAGCAACAACGCTATCCAATTTTGATAACATGTTTTCACAACCAAAAACTGTATTCCATAAATCGATCTGGCGAGAAATATAATACTGGTTAAAATCAGGATTTTCCCTAAGTTTTAAAAGCAGGGCTATATGTCCTTCCGGGTCTGAATCACCAGAAAGAGATTCGGGATCACATGGGTCAGCATCAGGGTTTGTATTCGGAATACCAGTATAATTAATATAATGACCAAATGTAGCATCATTATCCCATAAAATATACCCCCATTTCAAATGCCCGCCAGTACTGTCCATACCGCGCCACCAGCCGGTATTCCAGTTGAGCCAATCACTACATACGCTAAACATATTTACCAAAACATAATCAACAAGACTTTTCACATCAAGTCTTTCTGTTACATATTGATAATTTGTTGGATTAGCCATATTCAGTGACATGATATAATCATAAAAAGTATCCCAGTCGGTCATTGCTTGATTACCGCCATATTCAGCCCAACGGCCACCCCAATATAAAAGATACTGAAGATGATATTTATCTTGTCCGTAATAGTAATCACAAAAATCATGATCATCCGGACGCTCACGAATATCATACACTCCCCAGTATTGACCATTGATATATAGAATTGCTTTTTCCGACATTCGCACATCCAAATCAAGCCCACCCTGTTTGGCAACCATGTGTACATAAGCATCGCGAACATGGGCGCTTCCTGCATTTGCAGAATTATGATCGGCAGGATAATTGTCATCGCCGGCAGCACGTAAAATAAAACGCTGATAACTGTCGCGATCAGAATAAGTCATTAATTTTTGTTTCACTGCTGAATTATAACCCATCTCGTCGCGTGCTACAAAATCAATGCTGCGCTGACTGTTAGCCCACGAATCCTGACCGTGTTTATTAAAATCGCCCATTGTTTTTGCTTTGCGTTCTTTATTTAAATTAAAATATTCAATGGTGCCAACAGGAACAAGATTCCCGTTACCATTTGCAAGATCGTCAACCTGTTCACCTGCAACTGATACAACAACTGTTGTGTGCGAAACATTAATAAAATATGTATCATAAATTATAAAACTCGGAAGAATTGCAGGGTCAGAACTTATTGTAATTGCTTTTAAAACTTTTGTGGTTGAAATGGTTATTGGTCCCGAATAAACAGTTGATGATGCCGAAGGTTGAGAACCATCAAGTGTATAATAAACAGTAGAATTGGGTTCATCATTTAAAAGCGTAACTGTAACGGGGTTTGCATAAAACCCGGCTGTCAGGTTTTCCTGTGGCTTTGAAGCATAATCATCAAAAGGAGTGGAAGTATTGTTGCTTGCATTAGGAGTAGGAGTTGTGAACACGCTCCATGTCAGAGCACCATTTGTAGAACGACCAATTGAATGTCCTACCTGTGTTCTTTGCTTAATTTCTTTCTGGTCGATAATAACACCTGAAGAGTTTGATAGAGTTATAAATTCATTATTATTTTTTGTTTGAGTAAGTTTAAAATTAGTATGATAATTTGTTCCGCTAACCATGTCGCGACCCGATGCCCAGAAGCGCAGGAATCCATTTGCTGCAATGGAAATCCCTGAAGGTATTTTCCATTTTAAATTTTCAATAGAATCATCGCTCAGGTAATACCCGGCAAGATTCACAGCAGTTGCAGAAGTGTTATACAATTCAATCCAATCTTCGTATTCGCCATTATTATCAACAAACTGGTTAAGATTAGAACAGGAATATTCATTTATTACAACCTGCGAACGCAATGAGAATACAGAAATAATAAAAATAGAAATAGTAAGTAGAAGTTTAATTTTCATGACGTTATTATTTTTTATTAAAGATGATGAATATTTCTAAAAGTTGCCTGATGACAGATAATTTATTTTAATATTTATCAAAGCTACTTATTTCATTAATATCTTTTCTTTTTTTCTGTCGGGGTTCATCTGCTGGATAGCCAAGTGTTATAAGCAATCCTATTCTTTTCTTTAATGGAATATTTAAAAGTTTCATGATGGCCGTTTCATTAAACCATCCTAAAATACATGTTCCCAAACCCTCTTCAGTTGCCTGAAGACAGAAATGTTCAGCGGTAATACCAATATCTATCAAATAAAAATCCTTATCGTTAACACGACCTCCGAATTGCGATTGCAGGTTCGGTTTTTCCATAACAATAGCAACAATCACCGGAGCTTTTAATGAAAATTTATTAAATGGAGCAATAACACTGAAAGTTTCTTTTGCTACCTTTTCTTTCAGTTCTTTCCCGGTGATTACAACATACTTCCATGGTTGTGCATTACATGCTGATGGAGCAAGTCGGGCAGCTTCGAGACAACGTTCTATTTTCTCTTTTTCAACAGCTTTTTCAGAATATTTTCTAACGCTTTGTCGCTTTAGTATTAATTCAAGAAATTTCATTTTTCTTTTGTAGAATTCATTTTTATTTCTTCAATAATTTTAGAATATTTTTCCTGTGTTCTTAAACGATCCATAATTGTATCACTCTCTAATTTACCGGCATCCGAAAACCCAAGTCTGGCAGCATTCTCAAGCGATAACAACGCTTCAGGAATTTTTCCTTTTTTCATTAATATCACTGTTTTAAAATAAGCACAATCGGTATTTTCAGGGTCGACAAGCGAATAAATTATCACATAACGATAAGCCGTTTCATAATCATTCATCTTCATTGCATTGTTGGTATTCATGTACGCCACAAGACTCAGGTAATTCAGCAGTCTTTTATACATTACTCTTTCATCTTTATCCGCATTTGTTTTTATTTGCTGATTTATTAATGTTACCTGTTTTTTCCACCATAATGTGTCTTTCTCACCAATAGCTACGGCATAATCGCTTTGCAATTTGATTTCTTTTTCAGAAATGGTTTTTTGTTTTTGGATTGCCGCAATATATGATGGATTCTTTTTCAATTCTTCTAACGATTTTTTATATGCTGAAACATCTTTTATACCATCGAAAAAACTTATCATCTTTTCACATAATTGATAAGCTTTGCAAATATTTTTTGATTTCAGTTCAATAAATTCTTTTTCCCACTTTTTGAATACCGGGTTGATTTCTGTAGTATCAGCAATTATCAATTTATTTTTTACTGCCTGCAATTTAAGCCATAAAAACGCTTGTTCCATGATACTATCAGGAGGCCATTCATGTTTTCCATCGAATGTATCGAAACAATAAGGAATTGATTTTTGCGGAAGGATTTCCTTTAACGCAAACATTTCATTCTGATTAAAATCTTCATTTCCTGCAATTCCATAATATCCGAAGTTGGCCGAATTTACTTCATTTCCGCTCATACCGGCACCACAAGCAATCACCGATTTTATTTTTCCATAAACAGCCAGATTGCTTGCAACCCTTGAGCCACCTGAGAATCCGGCAGCATAAATAAAATTATCGTCGATGCTGAATTTACGATGCGAATCGGAATATAATGTATCGAAGAAATTTTTAATAACATTGAATTGCACTCCATTCTGCGAATTGTTTGAACCTATTAAAATATATCCGAACTTTTCAGCAATGGCGCTATATTTCGTTAAAGGATATGCACCTTTTGCATGTGGATCGAACATATAAACAACAGGCCACTTTTTATTTTTATCATAATTTGAAGGAAGGTATAAAGCATAACTTTGTGTTACATCATATCTGCATTTTATAACATCGGTAACTTTTCCTTTCACTAATACTGTATCCAAACTATCAGCGCCATGATGATGTTTTGATGAACACGAAAAAACTGAGAATACAATGATAATAAATAGTACCGGGAAATATTTCATAAAAATAAATTTTATCTTCCCTTTTAATAATGCAGAAAATACAGTATGCTTGCAGAAAAATCTAAAAAGGAATATTAAATGAATTGTTCGCCTTTTTCTACTTTCACATCGTTTACAAATTTCCTTATCTGTTGTTCTTCTGTCTTTTTACAAATAAGAAGAATGTTATCCGACTCAACAACAATATAATCATGTAATCCTTGCAGAACAACCAGTTTGTCTTTTGGCATATTTACAATACAATTTTTTGAATCATATACCATAACATTTTTCCCAACAATGGCATTCCCTTCTTTGTTCTTACTATGCGTTTCATACAATGAGCCCCATGTTCCCAAATCGGACCAGCCAAAATCAGATTGTAAAACATATACATTATCGGCTTTCTCCATTACGGCATAGTCGATAGAAATATTTTTACAAACAGTGTAAGTATCTTTTATAAAAGCTTTTTCTTTGGGTGTATTATATTTTTTTACTCCTTCTTTAAATAGTGTTGAAATCTCCGGAGTATATTTCTCAAATGCATCGATAATATTTTTTGCCGACCAAATAAAAATACCTGAGTTCCATAGAAAATCGCCACTTTTTAAAAACTGTTTTGCCATTTCAAGAACAGGTTTTTCAGTAAAGGTTTTAACTTTATTTATTCGGTTATCCTTTTGGTAAGCAATGCTTTCATTAAACTGAATATATCCATAACCCGTATCCGGGCGACTGGGTTTTATCCCTAATGTAAGCAGCCAGTCATTTGCTTCGGTTGCTTTTAATGCTGAATTAATGATTTCGATAAAGTTTTCTTCCTTCAAAATTATATGATCGGAAGGTGCAACAACAATATTTGCAGCCGGATTAATTTCGTAAATTTTATAGCTGGCATATGCTATACATGGAGCTGTATTTCTTCTTAAAGGCTCACAAATTATTTGTTGTTCCGAAATTTCGGGTAATTGTTCTGAAACCAATTTTTTATAACTTTCATTGGTAACAATATATATATTTTCTTTTCCTATAACTTTTCTGAAACGATTGTATGTTTGCTGCAGTAAAGTTTGCCCTGTTCCCAGGATATCAATAAATTGTTTTGGATGCGATGTACGACTCATAGGCCAGAAACGTGTGCCTATCCCCCCTGCCATGATAACACAATACTGATTTTTTTTCATTACATTAAAAATTAATGGGTTAAATAGTTTTCATCAATACCGAAAATATTTAATTACATTTTGTGCGGCAAAATTAAAAAATTATCGGAAAAACCATAACATATTGTTTTTCTGTTATTGGAAATACCCTGTATACAGGACTAAATAAATATTTCTTACCTGATTTAACATTCTCGCACAAACTTCTTGTCCTCACTTTTTTTATTTTTTTATATAAATCTCCGTCTTTTGTTTCAAATAAGGTATTTTCTAATAAGTCATCAATATAAACACCGGGTTTATCTTTGTCGTATTTCGAAAGTTCTTTAAAAAGTTTTGCATCGGAACAACTTGTTGCTTTAGGATTTTGCAGATGTTTATTCAGAAAAGGAACAAGGTCTGAAGGAAAAACATTTTCGCCTATCATGATATTCATTAAACCTGTAAAATGTTTTTTCCAGTTTCGCCCATGAGGCTTAGCATAAAAATGACCTTCACGCCACACAATATAATGACTTATTTCATGTAATAACGTGATAAGAAAAATATATGGATTAAGATTGCTGTTAATTGTAATTTCAGGAATGTAATTTTTTGTAGGAGAAGAGCTGAAATCGCCAAATTTAGAAACACGCCCTTTAACAATTTTAATTTTAACTGGATATTTTTCGAGCAGCGGGGATAATATCGGAAAAGATTCAGGGGGAATATATTTTTCAAGAATTTTTGTTTCTTCCATCCGTTGATGTTATATATATTTTCTCGTACTTTGCCTTGCTCCATGTAGGACAGTCGCATTTTTTCTTATGCCTGAAAATAAAGCAACCCGACGAAAAAAAACTAAAAATAATCACAAAGATTAATAAACAGTATTTTTTATTACGAAACATAATGTAATTTTGCTTTATCAAGTAAACTTCAAAAATAATAATTTTGTTGTACATTTTTTGATTTTTTCATGGGCATTATTCAAAGTTTATTATATCATATTGGGAGATATGCTCTTCTGCAAAAGAAAGTTTTTGGCAGGATTGATAAATGGTCTGTTTTCAAAAAACAGATATTTATTGAAATGGAAAATCTTTGCCTCGACTCGTTAGGAATTGTTGCTATCATTTCTGTTTTTATGGGCGCTGTACTGGTAATACAAACAGCATATAATATCGATAGTCCTTTCATTCCCTTGTATACCATAGGCTTTACCACACGTCAATCTTTGGTTCTTGAATTTTGCCCTACAATTGTAAGCCTTATCCTTGCAGGGAAAGTAGGTTCCCGAATCTCTTCCGAAATAGGAACCATGCGTGTAACAGAACAAATAGATGCTCTTGAAATCATGGGTGTAAATTCATCTTCTTATCTGATTCTTCCTAAAATTGTTGCATGTGTTATACTTAATCCTTTTCTTATAGCATTAAGCATGTTACTCGGATTATTAGGCGGATGGGGCGTTGCATTATTCGGTAGCGCCGTTACTCCTCATGTATATCTTTTAGGAATTCAATCGTTTTTTGTTCCGTTTGAAATTTTTTATGCATTAATTAAAACAGCTTTTTTTGCACTTATCATTACATCCGTTTCCGGATATCATGGTTATTACACTCATGGCGGAGCATTGGAAGTTGGTCAGTCAAGTACAAAGGCAGTTGTATACAGTAGCATACTCATTATTTTATCAAACCTTGTTTTAACCCAGCTTTTACTTTCCAAATGATAGAAGGAATAAATATATCGAAATCATTTAGCGGTCGTCCGGTTTTGAAAAATGTTTCTTCAAAATTTGAAAAAGGTAAAACCAATTTGATCATTGGTCAGAGCGGTTCCGGGAAAACGGTACTTATGAAATGCCTTGTCGGGTTAGTTGAAGTTGATGAAGGACAAGTGTTGTACGATAAACGCGATTTCTGTAAAATGGATGATATTGAAAGAAGAACCATCCGCAAGGAAATAGGTATGCTTTTCCAGGGAGCAGCATTGTTCGATTCGATGACAGTTGAAGAAAATGTAATGTTTCCGCTTAATATGTTCACCAATAAAAGTATGGAAGAAAAACTCGACAGGGTAAACTTTTGTCTTAAGCGTGTTAACATTATCAATTCAAATAATCTTTACCCTTCCGAAATAAGTGGAGGTATGAAAAAACGTGTGGCAATTGCACGTGCAATTTCAATGAATCCACAATATCTTTTTTGCGACGAACCTAATTCGGGCCTTGATCCTAAAACATCTATTCTTATTGATAATTTAATTAGCGAAATTACCAAAGAATTTGAAATCACTACTGTTATCAATACTCACGACATGAATTCTGTAGTTGAAATTGGCGATAAAATCGCATTCATCTACGAAGGTGAACTGTGGTGGGAAGGTAATAAAGAAGAAATTCTTTACGCCAATAATAAAGAGTTAAACGATTTTGTTTACGCTACTGAATTGTTGAGAAAGCTGAAAAAATAAAAGTTGACCCGCCTTGCATTCGACAGGCTCAGGCTGACGGCGAGGTTGGCAAGTTTACAAGGGAATTCCGTCAACAGTCCTCAATTCGCAGTCTACAGTCAAACAATCATAACGTCTAACGTCAAACAACAAATGTTTTATTTCAAAATTTCTTCCAGTACAGCATCAGCAAAACGGCTTGCACCAAGACGAAACAAATGCGGATTCATCCATTCTTTTCCTAAAACAGCATTTACCAATTTTAAATAATTCATTGCTGAATTAACATTTGAAATTCCACCTGCAGGTTTAATTCCAATTTTTTTCCCGGTTTTTTTGTAATGGTCTTTTATTGCTTCGAGCATTACAAAAACAGCTTCGGGAGTTGCAGCAGGATTTATTTTTCCGGTTGAAGTTTTAATAAAATCACCACCCGCTTCAATAGCCATATCGCTTGCTTTACGAATATTTGCAGGTGTCAGCAACTCACCTGTTTCAAGAATAACTTTCAAATGAACATTACCACAAACTTTTTTTATTTTAAAAATTTCATCCGATACTTCATCGTATTTTCCTTCTAAAAATTTTCCGCGCGAAATTACCATATCAATTTCATCAGCACCTTCATCAATAGCATATTTTATTTCTGCAAGTTTCACTTCAATCGGTGATTGTCCGCTTGGGAAAGCTCCGGCAACAGATGCTACATTAATATTTGTTTCTTTTAATTGCTGTTTTGCAATTTTTACAAACGGCGGATACACGCATACAGCGGCCACATTGGGAATGTCTTTCCCTTTTTCGCAAAAACTTTTTGCCTTAGTACATAAATCAATAACTTTTTTATCGGTATCCGAACCTTCCAGTGTTGTAAGGTCAATGATGCTTAAAGCAAATTTACAGGCTTCTTTTGAAGAATAATTTTCAAGAGGTTTGCTTAAAATATTTTTTACATTTTCGGCTACGTAGCTTTCTGTAATTTCTGTCATATCGTATTGATTTTTAAAAAAGTTTTCAAAAGTAATTAAATAATTCCTTTATTCATTAAAACTTAACAATCATAGCATAAATTTTATGATGATTTATTTTTAAATTTGCAATACAAATATGAATGATACAAAAAATATTTTCCCGATTTTCGATCGTATTACTCCACGTGAAAATAAAGAAGCCTGCCTTAAACAACATTCACTGGCAATTTGGTTTTATGGTTTGTCGGGTGCCGGAAAAACTACGGTAGCAGTGGAGTTGGAGCAAATGCTATTTAAAAACGGTTTTATTTGTCAGTTGCTCGATGCCGATAATGTTCGAACTTCAATCAATAAAGATTTAGGTTTTTCAATAAAAGACCGGGAAGAAAATATAAGACGCATTGCCGAATTAAATAAACTTTTCATTAATAGCGGAATGATCATTCTGAATTGCTTTATCAGTCCTACTAAAGCTATACGTCAAATGGCACGCAATATTATCGGCGATAATGATTTTAAAGAAATTTTCCTTAATGCTCCGTTTGAAGTTTGCCAGCAACGCGACACAAAAGGTTTGTATAAAAAAGCCAATGCCGGAAAATTAAAAGATTTTACCGGATTAAGTTCTCCATTTGAAATGCCGGAAAATCCAGATCTGGAACTGAGAACCGATATACTTAGCATTGAAGAAACAACACAACAGGTTTTTGATTTCATTTTTCCAAAAATAAAATACAGCCGATAACCATGATGCCTTCATATAACCTAACGCATTTGCGCGAACTGGAAGCCGAATCAATTTTCGTGATGCGTGAAGTCGCTGCCCAATTTGAAAACCCTGCTTTACTTTTTTCGGGAGGGAAAGATTCTATTGTAATGGTGCATATTGCGCTGAAATCTTTTCACCCGGCACGATTGCCATTCCCTTTGCTTCATATCGACACAGGACATAATTTTCCGGAAACGATTGAATACCGCGATAATCTTATCAATAAAACAGGAACAAGGCTTATTGTTGGATATGTTCAGGAATCTATTGATAGTGGTCGTGCTGTTGAAGAAAAAGGTCCATATGCAAGTCGCAATGTTCTTCAAACAATTACCTTGCTCGATACTATTGCAAAATATAAATTCGATGTAGCTATAGGTGGTGCACGCCGCGACGAAGAAAAAGCAAGGGCTAAAGAACGATTTTTTTCTCATCGTGATGAATTCGGTCAATGGGACCCCAAAAATCAACGCCCCGAACTATGGAATTTATTTAATGGGAAAAAGAGAATAGGCGAGCATTTCAGGATTTTTCCATTAAGCAACTGGACAGAAATGGATATTTGGCAATATATTTTACAGGAAAAAATAGTAATGCCTTCGTTATACTTTTCGCACAACAGGAAATGTTTTACCCGCGACGGAGTTATTTATGCCAATTCTGATTTTATGCAACGAAAAGAAAATGAAATTCCCGAAATGATGCATGTGCGCTTCAGAACCATTGGTGATATGACCTGCACCGGTGCCACTTTATCCAATGCTAATTCGGTCGAAGAAATTATTGATGAAGTAGCTGCATCACGAATTACCGAAAGAGGTGGACGGGCTGACGATAGACGCTCCGAAGCAGCAATGGAAGACAGGAAAAAAGAAGGTTATTTTTAAAGTTTTTCCATAAATTATTTTCTTTTCTAAAAAATTTGTCGAATATTTTTACCTTTACAGGCTAAACAAAAAAAATGACCAAACGCTGGGTAATAAAAAAACAAAGCGAAGTTAAAGCAGTACAATCTCTGGCAAAAGAAATTAATGTCAGTATGAATATTGCTAACCTTCTTATCCAGCGAGGAATAGATACTTTTGAAAAAGCAAAAAAATTCTTCCGCCCCGAATTAACCGACCTACATGATCCTTTCCTGATGAAGGACATGAATATCGCTATAGCACGTATTGAAGAAGCAATAAAAGCCAACGAAAAAATTTTGGTTTACGGCGATTATGATGTTGACGGAACTTCGGCTGTAGCTCTGGTTTATTCCTTTTTAAAAGATATTTATCCGGCCGAAAATCTCGATTTTTATATACCCGACCGCTATAATGAAGGCTATGGTATTTCTTTCCGTGGGATTAATTTTGCTGCCGACAATGGATTTAAACTGATTATTTGTCTTGACTGCGGAATAAAAGCTACCGAGCAAATTACTTTTGCTAAAGGAAAAGGAATCGATTTTATTATTTGCGATCATCACCGCCCGGGCGATCAGCTACCACCTGCTGTTGCTATACTTGACCCAAAACGCTCCGATTGTACTTATCCTTACAATGAACTTTCCGGTTGTGGAATAGGTTTCAAACTTGCCCAGGCTTACGCACAAAAAAATAATATTCCATTTAAAAAAATTGAAAAACTACTGGATCTTGTTGTGGTAAGCATAGCCTCCGATATCGTTTCCATTACCGGCGAAAACAGGATACTGGCATATTTTGGTTTGAAAAAACTAAATTCAAAACCACGTCCGGGATTCGAGGCTGTACTCAATTTCAGTGGAGTCAAACGTCAAGGTGTAAGTGAAGATGAACAAATTTTTTCACGGTTACTGAATATTAACGACCTGGTTTTTCTTGTAGGACCACGTATCAACGCAGCAGGCCGTATAGAAAACGGACGTAATGCAGTTAAACTTCTGATTAGCGAAAATCTTGCAGAAGCCATGCAGCTTGGCGAATCTATCAATGATAATAATACTGAACGCCGAAGTCTTGATACAACTATCACACAGGCAGCCATTGATATGCTATATTCCGACGTTACACATAAAAATAAAAAAACTACCGTTATTTTTCACCCCGAATGGCATAAAGGAGTTGTTGGAATTGTTGCTTCACGGTTGATCGAAACCTATTACCGCCCCACCATCGTACTTACCGAATCGAACGGTATTATTACCGGAAGCGCCCGTTCTGTAAAGGACTTCGATATTTATGATGCCATTGATGCATGCAGCGATTTGCTTGAACATTTTGGCGGACATAAATATGCAGCTGGCTTATCACTAAAACCCGAAAATTTAAATGCCTTCTGCGAAAAGTTTGAAAGAATTGTTTCCGAAACAATAACTGATGAAATGTTAGTTCCCGAAATAGAAATTGATTCCGAACTGGAATTAACTGATATTTCACCACGTTTTTATAAAATATTAAAACAATTTGCACCTTTTGGCCCCGGCAACATGGCTCCTGTTTTTCTTACTCACGGACTTGTTGACAAAGGCTTTGCGCGAATTGTTGGTTTGAACCATCTGCGCTTTTGCGCTATTTACCCGGGCATCTATAAACCCGAATATAATGCTATAGGTTTCGGATTATCAGAACACCTTCCGCTTGTAAGTAGCGGAAAACCTTTTAGTCTTTGCTATCATATTGATGAAAACGAATGGAACGGCAATGTTTCATTGCAACTGGTAGTGAAAGATATTAAAGCCGATAAAGAACTTTAATTCTTATACTGACAGAAAAGAGTTTTGCAAAAATATTTTTTGTTTTCTGTACGGTATAACTCGTTCTAAACAGTTTTGCCTTTGCAAACCTGATAAGAACGAGTATAAAATCCATTTAATATTTCAATCAAACGTTTTAAAAAACATAATAAGTTTTTTATTTTTGAAGTATTTATTACGAATCCTAAATCAAAAAACTATTTTAATTATAATGTCAAAAAGCAATATAAATCCGAAAGTTGACGAATTCATAAATAAAGCTAAACAGTGGCAAGATGAATTTCGGAAATTAAGAACAATCATACTTGATTGTGAACTTACTGAAGATTTAAAATGGGGCAAACCTAGTTATTCTTTTCAAGATAATAACATTGTACTGATACATGGATTTAAAGAATATTGTGCTATTCTGTTTTTTAAAGGAGCATTGTTACGTGATGATAAAAGTATTTTAATTCAGCAAACTAATAATGTACAGGCGGGGCGTCAGGTTAGGTTCACCAATGTTAAAGAGATAATTAAATTGGAACACATATTGAAAGCATACATCAAAGAAGCCGTTGAAGTTGAAAAATCTGGATTAAAAATAAATTTAAAAAAAACCACTGAGTATAAAATTCCTGAAGAATTTCAAAATAAAATAAATGAAAACCCTTTTTTGAAAACGGCTTTCCATGGCTTAACACCAGGACGACAAAGGGCATACATTCTATATTTTTCCGAACCTAAACAATCCAAAACCCGAGAAGCAAGAATTGAAAAATATATCCAACAAATTCTTGATGGAAAAGGATTGAATGATTAATATAATGATTTTCTATAGTTTGTTTTTATTTGTTCAACCTTAAATATTATAACTATATTCTATTAATCAAATGATAAATTATTTTTTCATTTACTTTTTTTAAAAAATTTTCTTTTTATAAATATTAATATTTTCATGTAACTTTGAAAACGAAAAAATTCTACTTATCGAATTTTAACTATTGAAGATTTTGGTTGTATTTTTTTAAGTAAATTCATTAATCTTCATTATTAAAATTTAGCGATATATATATCATTAAAAAAGCAATAACCATTAAAAAAAGCAATGAAAATGCGACACAAAAAATTAAAATTAAGTGTAGTTATTTTGTTAGGTCTTGGACTAACAGGATTACAAGCACAAACAGCAGTTCCATCTTCAGGAGGCAATGCCTCGGGTAGTGGAGGTTCGGCAAGTTTTTCTGTTGGACAGATGGTTTACACCACCGGTACAGGAACAAATGGTACGGCATTACAAGGCGTGCAACAACCTTATGAAATATCGGTGATAACTGAAATTGATGAAGCCAAAGGAATAAACCTTATTGCTTCAGCTTATCCAAATCCCACAAGTGATTTAATAAATCTGAATATAGATGCCTCAAACACTTTAATTATCGAATCCTTGAGCTATCAGCTTTTCGATGCAAGCGGAAAACTTTTAGAAACAAAAAAACTTGAAGCCAATCAAACAAGCATTGTAACAAGCAGTCTTGTACCGGCAACTTATATCCTTAAAATTATCGAAGGAAATAAAGAAATTAAAACATTTAAAATCATAAAAAATTAAAAGAAAATAAAAATGAAAAAATTATTTGTAATTATTACAACAGTAATATTATCGGTAAGCGCATTTGCTCAGGCACCTAATAAAATGAGTTACCAGGCAGTAATACGTAATAGCTTGGGAAATTTAATAACAAATACAATTATCGGTATGGAAATAAACATTAGACAAGGTTCCGTATCGGGAACAATTGTTTATACCGAAACCCAGACACCAACCACCAATGCCAATGGTTTGGTAAGTATTGAAATAGGTAGCGGAGCTGGTTTTAATACAATAAACTGGGCAAGCAATACCTATTTTATTGAAACCAGGATTGCAGTTACAGCACCTTTAACAACTTATACCATCACTGCTACAAGTCAATTATTAAGTGTTCCATATGCACTGCATGCAAAAACTGTAGAATCAATTTCAGAAATTGATCCTGTTTACACAGCAAGTCAGGCAGCTAATATTTCAGCTAACGATATAACAAATCTAAGTCATCTTTCCGGTACTAATACCGGCGATCAGGATTTAAGTGCTTATGCAACTAAAATAGCTTTGGCAGATTCTGTTACTAAATTAGATAATGAAAAAGTTGATAAAGAAACAGGTAAAAACTTAGTTTCTGATGGCACTACTGTTGGACAAATGCTTTACTGGAATGGTACTGCATGGATAACTGTTGTTCCTGGAAACACAGGGGATTTGTTAGCCTTGGTTAATGGAGTTCCTACCTGGAGAGTATATAAAATTGCCGGTACAAATGAAGTATTAAATCCAATTACAAATCAAATATGGATGGACCGCAATTTAGGCGCTTCACAAGTAGCAACAAGCAGTACCGATGCTAATGCATATGGGGATTTATATCAATGGGGAAGAGGAACTGACGGACATCAAATAAGAACTTCATCTACTACAGGAACTTTGTCAAGTACTGATAGTCCGGGACATGGTAACTTTATTACCTGTGATGGTCCTAGTGGTGGCATTTGGCGCAGCCCCAAAAATGATGATTTATGGCAAGGAGTAAATGGTATAAATAACCCATGTCCTTCTGGTTACAGATTGCCTACTTATGCTGAGCTTGCCTCAGAAAGCTCAACTTGGAGCAGCAGCAATGCAGCAGGAGCTTATGCCTCTGTACTTAAATTAACACAAGGAGGAATACGCTATTGTGGCACAGGTGCACTTGGGAATGTTGGATCCGTTGGTTGTTATTGGTCAAGTACTGTAAGTGGATCATATGCGAAATGCCTGTATTATACTTCTAGCGGTATTTACCCATCTAATAGTGACACATATCGTGCTCAAGGAAATTCTGTTAGATGTATTAAAAATTAATGATTCGTATAATTAATGCTGAAAGTTCATAAAGTATATACTTTATGAACTTTCTATTTTTTAATCAACTTATTTTTAAATTAATTTCAGGATAATTAAACTCTAATGAATTTAAAAAAAATTTTATCTATAATCGCAATTTGCATTCTATCTATAAATGCATTTTCACAAAATACTGTTACAGGAATTTTTCCATCATTAGCAGGACAAAAGATACGATTGTTTGGCTTTGAAGGTTTTATTTCTACAACTATTGATAGTGTTGTAGTTTCAGATAAAGGTATTTTTAAATTAAATTATTCATTAAAAAATAATGGTATGGGGTATCTAGTAACTAAGGATAATAAAGCATATTATGTTTTGCTAAGCGCTGAAGATATTCAACTAAAAGGAGAAACTTTTGAATTACCTGAAAAAATTACCATTTTATCAGGAAAAGAGAACCAGCTATTTGAGCAATATGCATCAGAACATGCAAAACGCGAGCAAGCACTGGATGCATGGATTTATTTACGAAACTTATATCAATCCGATTCTTTTTTTGTTAAGCAAAAAGATACTCAACAAAAAATCGTTAATGAAATCATTCGAATCAAACAAGAAGATAACGATTTTCTAAAAAATTTGAATACTAAAAGTTATGTAAGCTGGTATTTACCTTTGCGCAAATTGGTAAGTTCTGTTTCTAAAATTGCCCAATATCGTACCGAAGAAATAAAAACAACTTTGGAAGCTTTCAGGAATATTGATTATTCTGATGAACGATTATATAAAAGTGGTTTATTGAAAGATGCTATTGAAAGTCATTATTGGCTATTGGAAAATATGGGACAACCATTAGATACTGTTTTCAAGGAAATGAATATTTCTACCGATTGTTTAATTGCAAGTCTTTCAAAAGATGAAAAAAAATTCAATGAAATAACCAAATATCTTTTTGATTTACTGGAAACTCACAGTCTGTTTCAGGCTTCTGAATATTTAGCTGTAAAAGTATTAACCCAGAATAGCTGTACACTCAACGATAATCTTGCTAATAAGCTTGAAATGTACCGGGCAATGAAAATTGGGAACAGTGCTCCCAATATTATATTTACCGGTGATGTTGTAAAAAAAGGTAATATTGAAAATACAACTAAAAATTTATCAGAAATAAAATCAGATTATAAAGTGGTTATTTTCGGAGCAAGCTGGTGCCCTAAGTGCGCAGAAGAACTTGGAAAGCTAATTCCTCTTTATGATAAATGGAAAGCTAAAAATGTAGAAGTGGTATTTATTTCTTTAGATACAGTAAAATTGACATTTAACAATTTCACAAGTATATTTCCTTTCATCAGCATGTGCGATTACAAAAAATGGAATTCCCAACCCGTTAAAAATTATTATGTTTTTGCATCGCCAACAATGTTTTTATTAGATAAAAATCAAAAAATAATTTTACGACCCGAATCTGTTAAGCAAATAGATGCATGGGTTGATTTTTATATTAAATAAAATTTCTCTGTTTCCTGAATATCTATCTTACACTATTTACTCTCAATTATTATTGTTGCAATCTTTTTACCATTTCTCATAATGCACCCTTTCAGGTAAAAATCTATTTGGGTCGCCTTTTGTTTCATTAGGATAACCAAGTGCTACAATAGATACAGGAAAAATATTTTCAGGCAACTTAAATAATTCGGTAATATTTTTTACACGTTCTTCACGCGGATACACGCCAAGCCACACGCTTCCCAATCCCTGCGCATGTGCAGCAAGTAAAATATTTAATGTAGCAGCTGAACAATTCTGGTTGCAAAAGGCTTCAATGGGTTCATAGCTTTTATCGGCACAAACCATAATAGCTAAAGTAGCTTCGGCAAGCATGGATGCATGAGGATGCACTTTCCTGATAGCTTCAAGAGTTTCTCTTTTTGTAACAACTACAAATTGCCACGATTGGGTGTTGCGCGCCGAAGGCGCGTACATTGCAGCTTTTAATAATAAGTCAATTTTTTCTTTTTCAACTTTTTGCGATGAAAATTTTCTTATGCTTCTGCGGGTTAAAATATTTTCTATTGCATCCATACTTTTCTGGTTTGGACCATAAAATTATTAAATTAAAGTAACAATCAGAATTTCATTTCGTATAATTATACAATCCGATAATTTATAACTTATGAAAAGTCGAATTTTTTTTATATTATTTTTCTCGATAGTCATCATTGGAATGGGCATATATATATATACGCTTAATAAAAAGGTGGAGGAAAAAACAAAAAAAATATTTGACCTGGAAAATATTTCTCAAAATGCCAATTCACGTTATAATAAACTTATAAAGACCAATGACTCCCTGTCATTTATAAATGCACTGCTATCGAAATACCGAACGCTCACCGATGCTATGAAATACAGGGATTCCGTTCGTTTGCCATTAAAATATTCTGTGGGAGATAAAGTATTTCTGAAAAAAGATTCTTCTAGGGCAATTGTAAACGATATAATTATTGGCGGAAGCAAACATGAGTATTATATAAAATATAAGGTCCTGTTTAAAAACGGACAGGAAGAAGAAATACTTCCCGAACTTCTTTATTAATTTGATTATTTATAAAATATTTTTTAGTTGATCCGTTTTTGTTTTATGAAAAAACCCGTACCTCAAAGTAGAGATACGGGTTTTTCGTTTTTTTGGGTTTTGTGGTGAGGGGCGGAATTGAACCGTCGACACACGGATTTTCAGTCCGTTGCTCTACCAACTGAGCTACCCCACCAACTTTTATACTGAGCGTTTGAATTTTGTTTGATTTTCAACTAATTAATTTGAAAGAATTCAAACAGTCGAAGTATATTGGGCTGCAAAGGTAAATAATTAATTTTTAATTGCACAAATTAATTTTTTCATAAGCATAAAAAAACAGCTAAGCGTAAAATATTCATACCTTTGCGATTCATTTTTAATTATGAATCTTGTCATTGACATAGGGAACACTTTGTTGAAATATGCCGTTTTTGAAGAAAAAGAAATCATTTATGGCGGAACTTCAGAGAGTATTGATGAATTTTCTGTTGAAAGTATTTTTTTAAGATACAGCGAAATAAAAAATGCTATTGTATCATCCGTTCGTATCATTCCCGAAAATCTTATTGCAACTATAAAATCATTTTGCAAACTTCACCTGGTAAGTAATAAAACAAAATTACCTTTCGTAAATTTGTACAAAACTCCCGGAACTTTAGGAAACGACCGTATAGCAGGGATTTCGGGAGCATTTTCACTTTATCCTAAAAAAAATGTTTTGGTAATAGATGCAGGAACTTGTATTACTACCGATTTTTTACATGCCGATGGCAAATATTATGGTGGTACCATTTCGCCGGGGATAAAAATGAAATTAACTGCTTTGCATACTTTTACAGAAAAACTTCCGTTAGTGAATTTACGCGATTTAAAAAATGATTATGGCTATGATACTGAATCATCTATTATCACAGGGGTTATAAATGGAACAGTTGCTGAAATTGAATATACCATTGATTACTATAAAAAAAAATATAAAGAAATTATTGTTTTGCTTTGCGGAGGTGATGCTGCTTTTTTGGCAAAACGATTAAAAAATAGCATCTTTGCAGTTTCCGAACTGGTTTTAATTGGATTAAACGAATTATTGGAATATAATGAAGAATAAAAAATTTTGTTTTGCTTTTTTACTGATGTTGGTGTTTTCAGCCGCTATGGCGCAAACACATGTCAGCTCACCTTATACTCGTTTCGGGCTTGGCGATTTACTGAATAATAAATATATCCGTAATACGTCTATGGGTGGAATCTCATTCGGATACCGCAATCCTACTTCTGTAAATTACAGCAACCCGGCTTCATACACAGCTTTCGATACATTATCATTTGTTTTTGAAACAGGACTCAACAGTAATTTCATGCAACTTGAATCATCAACCGAAAAACATTTAACAAATTATACTTCTCTTTCCTACCTGGTTTTTGGTTTTCCGGTTACCAAATGGTGGGGAGCCAGTATAGGATTATTGCCATACAGTAATGTAGGATATGATATACTTCATGAAGATACTTTAGATAATATAGGAACAACAGATTACACTTATGAAGGTAATGGTGGATTAAACCAGTTTTATTTTGGAAATGCTTTTCGTATAAAAAATTTATCCATCGGATTCAATGCTTCATATATTTTTGGCTCATTAAATAAATTAGGAACTGTTTCATTCCCCGATTCTATCTATTTCTTAAGTACCAAGATCGTAAATTCTACACGTGTTAACGACCTGTTTTTAAACTATGGCATGCAGTATCAGAAAAATATTTCCAAAAATGTTAAAATGGTTACAGGATTTGTTTATAATGCAAACGCAAATTTAAATGCAAAACAGGATTTATTGATTTACCGTTTTTTACCATCTAATGATGGAGCAGAAGATGTTGTTGATACTATAATTTATTCTGAAGGAAGCAAAGGAACGATAACCATTCCGCAAAGTATTGGTGCTGGTGTTACTTTCGGTATAAATAATAAATTATTAATGGGCGCTGATTACCAATTTCAGAACTGGAAAAAATTTAAATCTTTCGGCGAAAGCGATTCGTTGCTGAATAGTATGCAGGCTTCATTTGGACTGGAATACATTCCGAATTTAAATTCCCTTACACAAAAATGGAAACATGCACGTTACCGCTTTGGATTAAGATATAATGAAACTTATTTACAGTTACACAACACCCAGCTTAATGAAACAGCTGTATCATTTGGGATTGGTATTCCAATGAAACGTTCAAAATCAACATTAAACCTGGGGTTTGAACTGGGACAAAGAGGAACTACAGATAACAATCTTATAAGAGAACGTTTTGCTAAAGTTGTTTTCAGCCTGTCGGTTCACGAATACTGGTTTATAAAACGTCGCTTTGACTAATAATGACAAGTAACATCATAAAAAAATTATTCTTCATTATAATATCGGTATGGTTTTTCGCTTCATGTGAAAACGATATCAAAACCATTAATACCGTTGGGAATAAAGATTACCTTCCTGTTGAATCCGCAAAAGATGTGGAAACCGTTTACAGCGATTCCGGTCGAATATTGTTAAATGTGAAAGCCCCCCAACTGGATCGCTACGAGGGGGAAAAAAATTATTCCGAAATGCCCAAAGGTGTAAAAGTTTATTTTTATGACAGGGATATGAATGTTACTTCAATGCTTACTGCCAAATACGCTATAAGCTATGATAAGGAAAATATCATGGAAGCCAAGAATGATGTAGTTGTTATAAACGAAAAAAAAGAAAAGCTGAATACAGATCATTTGATTTGGGATCAAAAAAAAGCAATCATCTATTCCGATAAGTTTGTAAAAATTACTACAAAAAAAGATATCTTATGGGGCGACGGGCTTGAAGCCGACGAACGCTTTGATAACTGGAAAATAAAGAAACCCAAAGGATCTATTACTATTAACGAAGATTAAACTTATTATGCTTAGCTGGGAAATCATAATTATTACCATGATTTTTTCCGCATTTTTTTCGGGAATGGAAATAGCATTTGTAACCTCGAATAAATTAAAAACAGAACTCGAAAAAAATAAAGGAAATTTTTCTGCCCGTATTATCTCTCATTTTCAAAAATCTCCTTCTGATTTCATAGCAACGATGCTTGTTGGCAACAGTGTTTCGCTTGTTATTTATGGTATTGTAATGGGAAATGTTCTTCAAAAATATATTTTAAAAATATTCCCCGTTCAAATAACTTCCGAATTTTTAATCATGCTGACACAAACGATTATTTCAACCCTTATTATTCTTGTAACAGCCGAATTTATTCCTAAAATGTTATTCCGTATCAATGCAAATCATATTCTGAATATTTTTGCAGTTCCTGTATTTATCATATACTATATCTTATATCCCGTTACATTCATTTCAATATTTTTATCGGAGTTTATTCTTAAAATATTTTTCAAGATCAAAATTGTTGACCAGAAACATGTATTCGGATACAGGGACCTCGACAATTATGTGAGAGAATTTTTCCCTAATGCCCGAAATGAAAAAGAGTTGAAACATGAAATACAGATATTTCAGAATGCTATGGATTTTCCATTGGTAAAACTTCGCGAATGCATGGTGCCACGAACTGAAATTATTGCCATCGACAACCAGGAGAATATTTCACGTTTAAAAAATAAATTTATCGAAACCGGTTTGTCAAAAATTATTGTTTACAACGAAAATATTGATAATATTACCGGTTACGTTCATTCGTACGACATGTTCCGTAACCCACCTTCGATAAAATCGGTATTACGACCTTTGAGCTTTGTTCCTGAAACAATGCCAGCCAACAGTTTGCTTACACTTTTTATTCAGCAACGAAAAAGTATGGCAGTTGTTGTTGACGAATTCGGAGGTACTTCCGGAATAATAACCATGGAAGATGTAATTGAAGAAATTTTCGGGGAAATAAGTGATGAATTTGATGTTGATGAGCTTATTGAAAAACAAATAAGTAAAAATGAATTTATTTTTTCCGGCCGACTGGAAATCGATTATATAAACGAAAAATACAGTATCGGACTGCCCGATTCTACCGATTATGAAACATTGGCAGGATTAATTATGTATCATCATCAAAGTATACCATTAAAAAACGAAAAAATATTCCTGAAAAATTTTATTTTTACAATTATCCAGGTGAGCAAAACCCGCATTGAACAAGTACATGTAAAAATCATTGAATAAAATTTTTATGATTTTTTTCAACATTATTAATAAACAATTATTCTATTTTAAAATGTCACTTATAAACACTCATTAATATGAATTATAGAAAAATCAATAAATATTTTCTATTTATAATTAATAATTCTAAATTTGCGCACTTATTTTAATACAGTATTACTATGGCTATTATTGGCAAAATTCGTAAAAGAGGTGGATTGATCGTAATTATTATCGGCGTAGCTCTTGCAGCATTCGTTCTTGGCGATTTCTGGAAAAAGGGAAATAAAGGGAGCCGTCCTAACCTTGGTGAAATATGTGGTGAAAAAATTACTTATAACGATTTTGAAACCCAGGTTGAAGCCCAGATTGAAATGGTTAAACAACAAACCGGGGAAGAAAACCTCTCTTCCGATAAAATATTTGAAATCAGAAATGAAATTTGGGCAAAGCTCGAGCGTGATAATATTTTAAAAAAGGAATATAATGAGCTTGGTCTTGCTATATCTGCCGATGAACTATCGGATATGGTACAGGGTAAAGAACCTCATCAATATATTCAGGAAAATTTCAAAGACCCTCAAACTGGCGTTTTTAATGTTTCCTATGTTAAAAGTTATATGCAACAACTTGATCAGTTAGAGCAAAAAACACCCGGAACTAAAGCACGTTGGGAAAATTTTCTGGAATCAATTGAATCGGAACGAATTTATACAAAATACCTGAACCTTATTAAAAAAGGATATTACGTTCCTGCAGCTCTTGCTAAAAAAGATTATGAACAGAAAAACACTAAAGCTGTACTGCGCATTATTGCTAAAAAATATTCATCTGTTGCTGATAATTCTGTTACAGTTACTGATGACGATTATCAAAAATATTATGATAAACATAAAAATGAATATGCATTTGAAGAAGCTACAAGAGACATTGAATATATTACTTATGATGTAGAGCCATCCGATTCTGACATTGCAGAAGTTACCCGCGAAATAAATGGTGTTTATGAAGAACTGAAAACTCAAAAAGCAGAAGATGTACCTCTTTTAGTTTCTAAGTATTCTGATGAATCTTATGATAGTGTTTACCGTAAAAAAGGACTTATAACTGTTCCTGCTTTTGATTCCATTGTATTTAAATCCAAGAAAGGTGATGTTTTGGGCCCTTATTTAGAGGATAATGTTTTTTACCTTGCAAGAGTAATGGATTTCCAGGAAAGACCCGATTCAATGAGAGCAAGCCATATATTAATTTCCTATGCAGGGGCAACCCGTGCAGCTGAAACAATTAAACGAACAAAAGACCAGGCGAAAAAAATGGCTGATAGCCTGTTGACCATAATAAAAAAGAATCCTAAAGAATTCGATTCTATTGCAAAGAAAAATTCTGATGATGCTGCTGCATCAGCTAAAGCAGGCGACCTTGATTGGTTTGCTGATATGGATATGGGTGGAAATATGATTTATTCATTCACCCAGGCATGTGTTGAAGGCAAGGTTGGTGATACAAAAATTATTGAAACTCCTTTTGGATATCATATCGTAAAAGTTACAGGTAAGAAAAAAGTTTCAAATAAAGCTAAGTTAGCTTTAATAACCAGTAAAATCAAACCCAGCAAAGAAACATATCAGAATATTTATGCTACCGCAAGCGAATTCTCTGGTGAATACACTAATGCCGAAAAATTCAACAAAGGAGTTATTGATAAAAAACTTAATAAACGACTGGCAGAAAATATCGAAGCCATGAGCAATACTATTGCCGGACTTGAATCGCCAAGAGAAATAGTAAAATGGGCATATGCTGAAAGTACAAAAAAAGGTGATGTTTCTGGAGTTTTTGATCTGCAAACAAAATATGTTGTTGCCTGTTTAAAAGAAATCCGTGAAAAAGGTGTTCCAACACTTGAACAGATAAAAACACAGATTGAACCTTATGTAAAAAATGAAAAGAAAGCAGAAACCCTGATAGCAAAAATAAAAGGACAAATTACTCCGGGTATCACACTCGAAGCTCTTTCTTACAAACTCGACAGTGCCGTTGTTGATACGCTCGACATGGTTACTTTCTCTACATATTCTTTACCCGGCTATGGTCCTGAACCGGAAATTATAGGTAATATTTTTACTATTAAGCCGAATACTTTATCGGAACCTTTAAAAGGAAAAACAGCCATATATGTCTTGCAGGTCGATAATATTATTAAAGCTCCTGAAGTAAAAGATTATAAAAATAATATATTACAAATGACTGCAAATTTTCAAAGTCGTGTAAATTATGATGCATATAAGGCTCTTGAAAAAAATGCAAAAATCACAGATAACAGAATATCTTATTATTAAAATTTATATAACATCCTGAAAAAGCTGCCCTGATAAGGCAGCTTTTTTTTTATACCAAATCCAAATATGTAAAGATAAGTTTGTGATTTTACATTTTTTTTCATTAACTTTGTCTTTACTAATCGCCTAAGTATTTTTTACTAATTACAGATTATACCGATTGTATATATGTAATAGGAGTCCAATAAATTGTACTATAACATCTATGTCATCGGCATAACCATTGTAAAATTTAAAATAGCCTTTGGGTTATTTTAAATTAACAATTGGTACTATATTGCTTTTTAAATTTAGAAATTAAATTATTAAAATTTAATTCCATTAAAATGTTTCAACAATCTCCCGGGTTTATAAAAGAAGTTTTGGATTCTATACATGACGCATTATTTATACATGATTATAATACAGGTAAGATTGTATATGTAAACAAGCGTATGTGCGAAATGTATAATTGCACTCACGAACAGGCATTAAATTATGAACTAATAAATACATCCGGATTAAGCGAGTCTCCATTCAGTAAAGAGGATGCCATGGAAATGCTTAAAAAAACAAAAACAGAAGGCGATAAAATTTTTGAATGGAAAGCAACTAAGTTTAGTGGCGAATATTTTTGGGTAGAAGTATCATTACGTTATACAGAATTTGATAATAAACCGTATGTTATTGCTGTAGTAAGGGATATTTCGGAAAGAAAGGAATCGGAAATACAATATCGAACAATTTTTGAAAATACAGGCACCGCTACAATTATTATTGAAGAAAATACAATTATTTCACTTGCTAACTCAAAGTTTGAAGACCTTTCCGGTTATTCAAAAGAAGAAATTGAAAATAAAATGAGCTGGAAAGATACTGTTGTAAAGGAAGATTTGGAATTTATGGAGAAACAACACAAACTACGGAGGATAAACGCAGAAGAAGCATTAAAATCATATGAATTCAGGTTTGTTGATAAAAGCGGAAACCAAAAATACATTTTACTCTCAATAGATATTATTCCCAACACCAAGCGCAGCATAGCATCATTACAGGATATTACAGAAAGGAAAAAGGCCGAAAATGAACTTAAGGAATCGGAAAAGCGATACCGTTTACTTTTTGAACATAATCCTGCTCCAATGTTGATTTATGAACGTGGTACTTTGCAAATGCTTTCTGTTAATGAATCTTTCATTAAACATTATGGTTATAAAAAAGAACAAATCGCATCAATGAAACTTCCGGATTTTTATCCGGAAGAACAAAAAAAACCTATTGTCGATCTTGCCGGAAAAATACAGGGACATGCCTATGCAGGCGAATGGAAACATTGTAAAGCCGATGGTACATTAATAGACATAATAGCCACATCGCATGATATTCTGTATGAAAATAAAAACGCCAGGATAGCTGTTATTAATGATATTACCGAACGAAAAAAAGTTGAAGCTGCTTTAAGTGAAAGTGAAGAACGCTACCGTCTTATTTCAACCGCTTCGAGCGATTATATGTTTTCTACTATTGTAGAGGAAACTGGTAATTTAATTCTGAACTGGGCAGCAGGAGCATTCGAAAATATAACAGGATATTCTTTTGATGAATATAAAGCTATAGGCGGATGGCGTACAACATTGCATCCTGATGATATTGAAAAAGATAAAGCTGACATGGCTGCATTAATGGCAAACAGGAATGTGGTTACCGAACTACGAACAATAAAAAAATCGGGCGAAATAATATGGGTAAGGGTTTATGCTCACCCAATATGGGACAAAAAGAAAAAACGCTTAGCTGGAATTTATGGTGCAGTAAAAGATATCACCGAACGAAAAAAAGTTGAAGCTGAATTGCGCGAAAGTGAAGAAAAATACCGTACACTTATAGAATCAGCTATTGATAGTATTATGATTATAAAAGATGGGGTGATCGAATTTGTGAATCATGTTCTTACTTCCGCATCAGGATATACGGCAAACGAATTAATCGGACAACCATTTATAAATTTTGTTTCTCAAAAAGACCGCAAAAGAATATTGCAATATTACAATAAAAGGATAAGTGGTGATAATACCCCTATAGGTTATGAAGCAAATGCAATATTAAAAAATGGAACAGAAGTACCTGTTGAAATTACGGCATCTGTTTTTAATTATTTTGGTAAAAAAGCCGAACTTGTTTTTTTGCATGATATTACCGAACGTAAATTAGCAGAAAAAGCCTTAAAGAAAAGTGAAGAAACTTATCGTTTAATTTTTGAGTATTCACCACTGGGTATTTTTTCATTCGATGAAAAAGGTGTTATTGTAACCTGTAACGACAATTTTGTAAAGATTATTGGCTCTTCAAAAGAAAAACTTATAGGTCTGAATATTATTAATTTACCGGATAAAAATATAGTCTCGCCTATTCGTAAAGCGCTCAATGGAAAACCAGAATCCTATGAAGGTATTTACACCTCCTTTACAGCAAATAAAACTACTCCGGTAAGATGTTTATTTGCTCCAATGGACATCGGAAGCAATGGCATACACGGGGGTTTGGGAATTGTTGAAGATATAACCGAACGCAAAGAATCAGAAGAAAAATTATTACAGCAAAAAATGGAACTTGATTCCATATTCAATACTGTTGACGATGTTATTTTCTTGTTGAGTGTTGAAGGAGAAAATAAATTCCGTGTAAAAAATGTAAATAAAGTATATAAAGATTTTACCAGTTTTGATACTTCCTTGATACTGGGTAAAATATTAGATGAAACTTTAAATTATCCTTCATGGAGTACAACTGTAAGCAATTACCAAAAAGCCATAGAACAAAAAACTATAATCAGATGGGAAGAAACGAATGATTTTCCTACCGGAACAATTACAGTAATTCATAGTGTAGCACCCGTGTATGATCAAAATGGAAAATGTATAAACCTGGTTGCCTCATTGCATAATATTACCGAACGTAAAATAATAGAAAAAAAAATCAGGAAGATCAATGAAGAACTTGAAGAAAAGGTTAAACTACGTACATTAGAACTTGAAAAAACGAATGTATATTTAAAAATAGAAATTGATGAAAGAACAAAAGCTGAAGATCTAATCAAACATCAATTGGAAGAAAGAGAAATTCTTTTGAAAGAAATCCATCACAGGGTAAAAAATAATATGCAGGTAATTATCAGTATTCTTAATCTTCAGGCATCATTCATAAAAAATAAAAAAATTGTAAATATTTTACAGGATAGCCAAAGTCGTGTTAAAACTATGGCACTGATTCATGAAAAACTTTACCAGACAAAAGATTTTTCGAATATTAATTTTTTAGACTATATCACCAATCTTATCAAATATCTATTCACCATTTACAACTCAACTGATCATCCTGTAGAATACAAAATTTCGGCAGAACCTTTCCCTGTAAGTATTGATACAACTATTTCACTGGGTTTGATGACAAATGAAATTGTATCAAATTCATTTAAATATGCTTTTGAAGGCAAAACCAATGGAAAAATAGAAATTTCTTTGAAAAAATATGATGAAAAAAATCTGGTATTGTCGATTAAAGACAACGGCAAAGGTCTTCCTCCCGGATTTGATTGTAAAAACACCCAAAGTCTTGGATTACAACTGGTGTGCTTACTCACCGAACAGATACAGGGAAAACTAAAGGTCGAAAGCTCTGATAAGGGAACAAAATTTTCGATAATTTTCCCCAGCATCAAGTAGTTTAATTTAATTTTTTTAAAAATTATTTTACCCTAATTTGTTCAATATATTGATTTATTATAATTTTAAATTTTATTACTATGAAACAAATTATTTTTTTATTAATTATTTTCACGCTTGCTATAGATTTATCAGCGCAAAATACTGAAAAGGAAACTGTATTAAAAGCTCAATCTTCAGATACCATTGACGGATGGAAAAAAGGCGGAACTTTTTCTCTTACCTTTAACCAGGTTTCATTAACCAATTGGGCTGCCGGTGGCCAACCTTCAGTTGCATTTAATGGGCTAATAAATACTTTTGCTAATCTTAAATATAATAAATCAAGTTGGGATAATACACTTGATATTGGTTACGGGCAGATGCGCCAGGGTGATAAAAATTCACCTTTCCAAAAAAGTGATGATAAATTTGAATTCAACTCCAAATACGGTCAGAAGGCTTCAAAATATTGGTATTACGCTGCATTAATTAATTTAAAAACACAACTTACCGAAGGTTACAATTATCCGAATGACACAATTAAAATAAAAATTTCTGATTTCCTGGCGCCTGCTTATTTACTTGGAGCTATAGGAATGGATTATAAACCGAATAGCATTTTTAATTGTTTTATTGCACCCGTTACCGGAAAAATAATTATTGTAAACAACCAAAACCTGGCTGACCTTGGCAGTTTTGGTGTAGATCCCGCTATTCTTGATGAATCAGGTGTTGTAACTACTCCCGGTAAAAAAACGAAAATGGAATTTGGAGGTTATGTAAGAGCTTCGTTCCGAAAAGATATTATGAAAAATATAAACCTTGCCACCAAAGCTGATTTCTTTTCCAATTACATGGAAAATCCACAGAACATAGTAATAAACTGGGAAACTCTAATTTCAATGAAAATAAATAAATATATATCAGCAACACTTTCAACCCAGTTGATATACGATGATAAAGTAGATATTACGGTTTATGATGGTAACGGAATAATCATTGGACAAGGTCCAAGAACACAATTTAAAGAATTATTTGGTGTAGGATTTTCATATAAATTCTAACATACTGACAAATTAAAAATGAATAAAAATGTCTAAGTCTACAAAAATTTTAAAAAAGGTAAGCAAATTAAATAATATCCTAAACTCTGAGAATGGTTCACATATATGGCAATTCTCAAGGGTAGGCGGTGTAAACAGAGTAAACCTTGAAACCGGAATGGATTTGGTTTCACTGGAATACCTGGATCAGAAACTATGGACTGCATTAAGCTGCCCCGTTTATGGAATGGAAATAGACCCCAAAACTCTTGAGCTTATTGATAGCGATAAAGATGAACGAATCAGGGTTCCTGAAATCCTTAACGCAGTAAAATGGATAACTTCTGTTATTAACAATCCTGATGACCTGGTAAAAGAAAATAAAAGTTTGCCTTTGTCGGCCATTAATGAAAGCACAGAAGAAGGGAAAAAATTACTTACATCTGCCCGGCAAATTCTTTCAAACTTAGGAATACCCGATAATACAGAGATCACTGTTGAAGAAACTTCGGATACTGTTAAAATCTTTGCAAATACTAAATTCAATGGCGATGGCATTATTACTGAAGATTCAACAGATGATGAAAAAATAAAAAAACTCATTAACGATATTATTTCATGTGTTGGTTCTGCAAACGACCTGAATGGAAAACCCGGTATTTCAATAGACCACGTAAATGATTTTTATAAAAACTGTGAAGATTATTCGAACTGGTACACTAAAGCAGAAGCTGATATAAAAAAAATATTACCTTTTGCTGATTCTACAGCCGAAGCATTTTCAGCTTTCAGTACTATCAAACATAAAATAGAAGACTACTTTTTAAGATGCCGTTTGGCAGAATTTGATTCTGATTCGGTTGATATTTTAAATTCACTGAATACACGATACGAAGGAATAAGTAAAAAAGACCTGTCTTCATGCATTGATGAAATAGCAGGCTTTACTCTTACAAAAATCGAAACAAAAAAACCGCTTCCACTTACAAAGGGCATTAATCCTGCATGGGAAAAAGCTATTGAAAATCTCAGGAATTTAGTAATCAACCCTGAATTTCCCGGCAAAGAAAATTTAACAGAAACCGAATGGGAAAATATATGCAGAAAATTTGACGATTACATTAACTGGCAATCTGAAAAAATTGGTGTAGCAGTTGAAAAATTAGGATTATCATTCATACGTGAATTGCTCAAAGGAAATTCAAAAGAATATTTATATTCATTAATTGAAGAGGATAAAGCACTTGAAGAGAATACAAATAATATATTTTTAGTTGATAAATTGGTAAGGTATTATCGCGATCTTTATAAACTGTTAAAAAATTATGTAACTTTTTACGATTTTTATTCACCCGATTCAAAAGCAATATTCCAGGCAGGAAGTTTATATATCGACCAGCGTTGCTGCGACCTTTGTATAAAGGTTAGCGATATGAACAAGCACAATGCAATTGCAAGATTAAGCGGAATATGTTTAATTTATTGTGAATGCTATTCCAAAACTAAAAATAAAGTAATGACTATTGTAGCTGCATTGACCGATGGAGATTTCGATGATATTGAAGTTGGCAGAAATGCAATATTTTACGATAGGCAGGGCGACGACTGGGATGCAACAATTGTAAAGATAATTGAACATCCTATAAGTATCCGACAAGCTTTTTGGTCGCCGTATAAAAAAGTATCAAAATTTATTTCCAAACAAATTGAAAAGTTTGCATCAGCCAAAGAAAAAGAAGTTGATACTGCAACAACATCAAGAATAGAAAAAACAACCGCTAAAGTTGACAATGGGTTAAAAACCTCTATACAAACTGCACCTGAAGCACCTGTACCTGTTAGCGTACCTGCTCCTCCTCCCCCGCATCAACCATTCGATATTGGTAAATTTGTAGGAATATTTGCAGCCATCAGTCTTGCACTTGGAGCAATCGGGTCAGTAATTGCATCGATGTTAACAGGATTTTTCGGACTTGTATGGTGGAAGATGCCTTTGGCAATTACCGGTATTATTTTATGTATTTCAGGGCCATCGATGATACTTGCATGGCTTAAACTTCGTAAAAGGAATCTTGCTCCTATTTTAGATGCAAACGGATGGGCAATAAATGCACGTGCTACAATTAATATTCCTTTTGGAAATACATTAACCCATTTGGCTGTATTGCCTGAAAATTCACATTTAAACCTGGTAGATCCATTTGTAAAAAAGAAAAAACCGTTTATCCCAATTTTAATAACGTTTTTTATCCTGCTTTGTATAGCAGCATACGTATTGTGGCATTACGGATTTCTTACAAAATGGGGAATATTATAATATCATTTGTTAATTTATATTTCTTAGTATAAAAAATAATCATACGGATACCGTGTAATATGTATTTCCTTTACTTTACGGTATAGCATCATTCTGAAATCTTCGATATTTTGTTTTTGAGTGGCTGAAATAAAAATGGCAGGCATATTATTTTTCGACATCCATGTTTTCTGAAGTTCATCCAGTGTAAGATTCTTTTTTGTAGAAGGAGTGAGATCATCTTCCTCTTTTTCAATAAATTTATATGCATCAATTTTATTAAAAACAATAATGGTAGGCTTATCGGAAGATTTAATTTCTTTCAGTGTTTGCTTTACCACATCAATTTGTTCTTCAAAATTCGGGTGAGATATATCGACAATATGCAATAAAATATCTGCTTCACGTACTTCATCAAGCGTTGATTTGAATGATTCCACAAGGCCTACCGGAAGTTTGCGTATAAATCCAACCGTATCTGAAAGTAAAAAAGGAAGATTTCCTATCACCACTTTTCTTACTGTAGTGTCGAGTGTGGCAAATAATTTATTTTCGGCAAATACATTCGACTTGCTGATAAGATTCATAATCGTGGATTTCCCCACATTGGTGTAACCAACCAAAGCCACGCGTACCAAGCCTTCCCTGTTGCCACGCTGTGTTGCCATTTGCTTGTCAATGGTTTTTAGTTTATCTTTCAGTAGCGAAATCCTATCACGAATAACACGACGATCCGTTTCAATTTCCTTTTCCCCCGGACCACGCAAACCTATACCCCCACGCTGTTTTGAAAGATGTGTCCACATTCGTGTAAGGCGTGGAAGTAAATATTCATACTGAGCTAATTCTACCTGGGTCTTGGCATATGCAGTTTTCGCACGCTTTGCAAAAATGTAAAGTATCAGGTTATTACGATCTAGTATCTTACATTCCAAAACATTTTCAATATTGCGTATTTGCGATGGACTAAGTTCATCATCAAATACAGCAACATCTATTTTATTTTCCTTAACATAATTTTTAATCTCTTCCAGTTTCCCTGAACCTACAAAAGTACTTCTATCAGCCATTACAAGTCGCTGTACAAATCGCTTCACAGGAATTGCTCCGGCAGTATCAACCAAAAAAGCAAGTTCATCAAGATATTCTTTAACACGCTCTTCGTCCTGCCTGGGAGTAATTATTCCAACCAAAATAGCATTCTCGGGAATTATATCAGTATAGATAGGATCAGGCATTCAGGATTTAATTTTTATTTCCCGCTGTAAAATAATATAACGAGACCGAAGCAATAATAAAATATATAGCAAGGTTGGCATCAACACCACCGGAAAAAAGCATAATTATTCGATATACAGAAACAAGAAATAACATAAGCCCCGAAAACACTGTAATTCCGGGTTTATTCATAAAACCACCTAAAAACAAGAGTGTTCCAAAAACAATATACACCAAAGCTACATAAAATTGTATGGTTTTGTATTCAAATCCTTTTAGTGTTCCAATAAAAGTTACAAATACAAAAACTGCCAAAGCTAATCGCATCAACCATGTTGCAAACGGCAGTAATCCTTTAACGGGTTTCATCTGGTTATTAAAATAAGTTTATAAAAATATAATTTTAGTTTTGAGGTATAGGGGTATAGGGTATAAAAGGTATAAGGAAATATTTTTTATTTTCCCTTTATACCATATACCTTATTCCTTTATACTTTCATTATTAAAACTCTTTATATCCAATAATTTCGCGTACTTCGCGTAAAGTTTTCGATGCACTTTCGCGAGCTTTTTCAGCGCCCTGTTTTACAACTTTCCTTAAATAATCTTTATCGGAATCAATCTCTTTAATTTTACTACGAAATGGTTCAAGGAATTTAATGATATCCTCAGCTAATTGTTTTTTCATATCGCCATAACGAATCTGGCAATTGTTGTAAAGATTATTGAAATGATCATAAGTATCGGCAGATGAAAGTGTTTTCATCAAACTGAAAATATTTTCAATAGCTTGTGGTTTCACCTGATTTGGTTCTGTAGGCCCTGCATCGGTAACCGCACGCATCACTTTTTTACGAATCACTTCGGGTTCATCGGCTAAGAATATTGCGTTGCCTTCACCTTCCGATTTTCCCATTTTTGTTGCTCCGTCGAGTCCCGGGATTTTGATCAACTCTTCACCAAAGTTAAAAGCATAAGGTTCTACAAAATATTCAACTTTATACATGCGGTTAAAACGGTTTGTAAAAGTACGCGCCATTTCAAGATGTTGTTCCTGATCTTTACCAACAGGCACTTTTGTACCTTTATGAATAATAACATCGGCAGCCATAAGTACCGGGTATGTAAGCAATCCGGCATTAATATTATCGGGATGTTTGCGGACTTTTTCTTTAAAAGATGTGCAACGTTCCAGTTCGCCAAGATATGCATTCATATTCAGCAATAAATATAATTCTGAAATTTCAGGAACATCGCTTTGAATATAAATTGTAGCTGCATCAGGATCAAGGCCACAGGCAAGGTATTCAACCAGAACCTGTTTTACATTATTATGTAAATCCTGCGGTGTGGGATGTGTTGTTAATGAATGATAATCGGCAATAAAAAAGAAGCAACGATGTTCATGTTGCATCTTTAAAAAATTTTTAATTGCACCAAAATAATTGCCGAGGTGCAAATTTCCTGTTGAGCGTATTCCGCTTACTACTGTTTCCATGCCGCGAAGGTAAGAAAAATTGTTTGTTGAAAATCAGCAAACTGATATATAGTAACAGTTCGGTAATTTTTCAGTAAATTTTGGGCTAAAGCCCAGTTTCATCGAGTTTTTTAACCCCGACCTTAAGGTCGGGGTTAATGTGAAACCCACAATTATCAAGGACTTTAGTCCTTACATAAAAAAATTACCGAACTGTTGATATCGAAAAATGAGTGAATAATTTTTTTTATTTATTTTTTCTTTTACAGAATTTATGTAACTTTGCATCCTCATTGTCCTGTGGTGTAACTGGCAACACGTCTGTCTCTGGAACAGAAGAGTTCAGGTTCGACCCCTGACAGGACAACAAAAAGCAAAAACCTCGTAATAATAATTATGAGGTTTTTTTATTTATTTCATATTTCATTTTAACTTTGATAAAAAAATTAATATTTATGAAAACTACTATTTATTCTTTTTTAATTGTTTGCAGTTGTTTGTTTTTTTCTTCATGTGCAAAAGACACACTTAGCGATGCCGAAAAATTAGCTGCATTAAAAAATGTTTCTTATACTTTTAATAATATCGGCTTCAATATTACTCTTCCGGCTAATGCATTGAACGGTAAAACTTTTGAAGAGCTGATGACAGAAGATTCGGCAACTTATGCTAATCCTGCTAATTACGGTATTGATTTCATTATTAATATGACTGCCGATAATACAAAAGAAAATGCAGAAGATGCAAAATTTGACGGAATGACTGTGAATATGGTAATGGATACTATTGAATCCTATCCTGTATCAACAGTTGCAAGTGGTTTTGAAGTATTAAAAAATACAACTCAACAGGTAAATGCCCAGGGAGGGATTAACTTAGAAACACACCGGCTTACGGGATTATATATTTTTAAACAGGTTGCAGCCGGCGCAGATCTGGCAACCACATTATCTACAATATTAAATTATAATGTAGGTTCACTTAGTGGTGTAATAAATATGCCCAGTGTTCAACAACAAATTCCTACTTCAGCATCCGATGAAATGAAAAATTTTCTTAACGGGCTTATTAATTCAGGTGTATTTGATTAATCGTTGATTTTTTAATAACTCATAATCTATCATGAACCTTCCGGAAGATAATATTCATAAACTTATTGTTGTAGGTGACCGCGTTTTAATAAAACCTAAAACACTTACCGACCGCACTAAAAGCGGGTTATATCTTCCGCCTACAGTAATTGAAAAGGAAGAAATTCAAAGCGGATATATCATTAAAGTCGGGCCGGGTTATCCTATTCCTAATAATGCTGATGATGACGACACATGGAAAAAAGAAAAAGATAAAGTGAGATATATCCCGCTGCAAGCCAAAGAAGGCGACCTTGCGCTTTATTTACAACGACAAGCCATTGAAATTGAATTTGAACAGGAAAAATATTTTCTTGTTCCACAGTCGGCAATACTGCTTCTATTAAGAGATGAAGGGTTGTTTGAATAAACCGAACTTAATTGATATCTTAAATGTTGTATTTTTTATTTTGTAAATCGAAAGAAAAGAAATTTGTTTCAACTTTTACTTTAATATTTTTTCTCAAGCTAAATATTTATTCACAAAATTTGGTTCCTAATCCAAGTTTTGAAGATAAAACAAAATGTTCTGACCAATATGCTGATTGGCTTGATGCACCAGAATTTTGGAATAGTGGTAGTTATAGCAGAGAATATTGCAGTTATGCAGAACATTATAATTCTTGCGGTTTAGCTAATTGGAAAGGGATGCCTCAAAACTACTTAGGGTTCCAATATCCGCATACAGGAAGTAGCTATGTAGGACTACAATTGTATCCCGAGTATAGAAGTGATTTTATTCAGGTAAAACTATGCGATACATTGAAAGCTGGTTTTAAATATCATGTTGCATTTTATGTTTCTCTAGCTAATAAATCCAATTATGCAATAAACAGTATCGGAGCATATTTATCAAAAAAGAAAATAAAAATATTGCGTGACCCAGGTTCTGTTAAAGATTATGAGGAGTTATCATTTTGCAAACCACAAATAACAAGCGACTTTAATAAAATTTATGATGATACTTTAAACTGGATGGAAATCTCGGGTGAATATATGGCAAAAGGCGGGGAAATATACATCATTATTGGCAATTTTAATTCTGATAAACAAACTCAAAAGGAATTAGTAAATTCCAAAAAAAAAGTGAAAGATGACGACTTAATTGCATATTATTTTATTGATGATGTTTGCGTTTCGGAAATTAAAAATAATAACTTTGATTGTAACTGCAACAATAATAATAGTTGTAAATGTAATCTACCACCAGAGAAAAAAATAAAATTCGAAGTTGGAAAACAAATAATTTTAAACAATATATTATTCGAAACAGGGAAAGCAGTTCTCCTTCCAAAATCTTATGAAGAACTTGATAGTCTTGTACTATACTTGAAGAAAAACTTAAAATTACATATAGAAATTTCGGGATATACTGATAATATAGGGGCAGAAGCATATAACCAGCTTTTATCTGAGAATAGAGCAAAAGCTGTTTCAAATTATTTGATTTTGAAAGGCATTGATAAATCAAGGGTTTCATATAAAGGGTTCGGAAGTATTAACCCAATTGCATCAAATGAATCGAATGAAGGTAGAACGAAAAATAGAAGGGTAGAAATTAAATTTTTAAAAATAAATAATTAGATGCATTGAAAATATCATTAGAATAATTACGAAGGGCGAATGTGAGAAACTCACATTCGCCCTTCGTAATTTCATTTATTTTTCCTTATGGTTTTGTTGTCGTTGTAGAAGCTTTTGTAAAAATATATCTTACATAATTTACTGAAGAAACCGTAATGTTTTCAGTACTCATGATTTCCCAACCATAGCTATAAAAATATCTTATCATATCTACTTCATTGGTAAATGTTTTGGGTGTTCCGTTTGTTTCTTTTATTCCAAAGTTTTCTTTGTCTCCGTTTACGCTTGGGCCTATTGTAAATTCAGTAGTGTTCACCGTTTTATCTACTCCTAAATCAACTATCATAGTCGGTTTAATTGCTGTTCTGCCCGAAACTACCTGCGAAGTATAACTTACCCATAATTCAATAAACATATTATTTTTTTTATCGCTTGTTTGCGAATAACTAAAATTATGTATGGCCATTAAAGCCATTGCAATAAGAATAATCTTTTTCATAATAATTGTTTTTGGTTTATAATTATTTAAGAATGAGAAAACGAATTACTCAAAAATAAATAAAAATAAAGTTACCAGAAAAATTAATTAAATTTTAAAAGAAGAATAAATTTAGTTACAGGACAATATATTCCCTACAGCATCCATAAATTCTTCATTGTGGAAGGGTTTCTCAATTATCTGAACAAATTTGTATTTGCAACATTTTTCTTTTATCTTCTCTTTAGTATTTGAAACCATTAAAATCAACGGAGTACGTATGAGATTATAAATTTTTTCGGCATTATTTAATTCAACAAAAAAATCGGAAAGGCTTGTGTCGATAAGTATTAAATCGGCGTTATTATAATTTTTTCTTTTTGATATTGCTTCCTGCAGCGATGAAGCTATTCCAATTACGTTATGCCCCTGGGTAGATAAGCGCTCTTTGATATCTAAAGCGATAATTGCTTCATGCTCAATGATCAGTACATTTCTTTTTTTATTCAGCATTTATATGTATTCGTAAATGATTTTATGTATTTATACGCAGCATATATCTATAACGTTTCAATACTTGATTATTTTATTAAAACAATCATTCCCATGTATTCGTGTTTTCTTCCTTTAATTGCAACAGCATTAATTTTGTATACATAAACACCTTGAATAATATCCGATGTTGAACCATTATTGTTTTCTGTTCCATTCCAGCCTTCTCCCCATTTTTCAGTTTCAAATACAATATTTCCCCAGCGGTTAAATATCAGCATATGATAATCTGTAGTATCAACATATGTTCCCTGGGGTAAAAAATAATCGTTCTTCCCATCGCCATTAGGAGTAAATGCATTAGGAATATAAATGGCATAATAATCATTTACATGAACAATATCGGTAACCGTATCGGTACATCCGTTTACATCAACCACAACAAGCATTACTTCATATGTTCCGGTATCGCTATATTGATATTGTACATTCTGTCCTACATCAAAATTCCCATCACCAAAAATCCATTCCCAATTCATTATATCACCAACAGCACTTCCATAAAATGATACAGGGTTATCGATAATGGTTGTAATATGTGGATTGATATTTAAATTTGCTTCCGGTCCGAGTGTGCTGTTTACCGTTACTGTTGCTGTATCGGAACACATTCCTGAAAAAACAATGACTGTATATACACCGGCAGCAAGATTTGTTGCTGTTTCAGTAGTTTGCTGCGGGTTGGTACTCCATGAATAAGAATATGCCCCATTTCCGCCTGTTGCAAATGCTGTAGCTGTTCCGTTTCCTTGTCTGCACAAATCATTTTGCGATGTTACAATAACTTCTGGTCCGCTAAGTTCTCCTATGGTTACACTGGTAGATGCAGTACATCCGTTTGCATCAGATACTATTACTGAATAATTTCCTGATGCTACATTTTGCAAACTATCTGTTGTTTGTACAGGTGAAGAGTTCCACGAATACGAATAAGGTGCTGTACCATTTGAAACAGTTGTAATTGCCATACCATCTGATGTTCCACAGCTAGCATCGTTTACCGATGCTGAAACGGATAAATTATTAACCTGACCTATTGTTACCGTTGAAATAGCGGTACATCCATTTATATCTGTTACCGTTACCGAATAATTTCCGGTAGGAACATTTTGTAAATCAGCCGTTGTCTGAATAGGCGAAGAATTCCATGAATATGAATATGGTGCGTTTCCTCCGGTAATAGTTGTCGTTGCCGAGCCATCAGAAGCGTTACAGGTTGCATTATTCACTAAGGAAGCAGAAACACTCAGGTCATTGATTTGACCTATTGTTACACTTGCTGAAGCGGTACATCCATTTATATCCGTTACTGTTACCGAATAATTTCCGGTAGGAACATTTTGTAAATTAGTGGTTGTTTGAACTGGTGTTGAATTCCATGAATAGGAATAAGTGGCAGTTCCTCCGCTAACAGTTGTTGTTGCAGCACCATTGGACGCTGTACAGTTTGCATCGTTAACTAAAGTAGCAGTAACGGACAAGTTGTTTATTTGACCAATAGTTACATTTGCTGTTGCAACGCATCCTGTAGAATCGGTAACCGTTACGGTATAATTTCCGGTAGGAACATTTATTAAATCTGATGTTGTTTGAACTGGTGTTGAATTCCATGAATAGGAATATGGTTCGCTGCCTCCGCTTACAGTTGTTGTTGCATTACCATCCGATGCAATACAGTTTGCATCATTAACTAATGAAGCTGTTATTTGCGGACCATTAAGCTGACCAACTATAACACTAGTTGTTGCAGTACAACCATTAGCATCGGTAACGGTTACTGTATAACTTCCAGCGATCACATTTATTAAATCAGGGGTGGTCTGTACAGGGTTTGAATTCCATATATAAGAATACGGTGACGATCCGCCTGTAACAATCGTTGTTGCATCACCATCAGACGCCTGACAATTAGCTAAAGTAACTGAATCAACACTAATATTCGGACCGGGAATATTATTTATTACAACCGATGCCGATGAAGTGCATGAGCCGCATGATACCGTAACAGTATATGTCCCAGCTGATATATTCGACGCTGTTGATGTAGTTTGCACAGGTAATGTGTTCCATAAATATGTATAATTTGTTGAACACGACGAACCTGTTATGCTTACAGTAGCGCTTCCATTTACTTTATTACAATTCTCATCTATTGTAGTTGTGGACAAGGAAACATGGTTTACGGTAACAGTAACATTGGCAGAAGCTGTTTGTGAACAATAATCAGTAATCGTAACGGAATATGTTGTTGTACTTGTTGGTGATACATTTATTGAACTCATAGTTGGATTTGTATTCCAAGTATATGAATACGGAGTAATTCCCCCGGAAACTGTTGCAGAAAGAGGTATGGTTGCTCCCCGACAAATTGTTGTATCATTATTTAAATTTACCTGTAGTAATGAATTATCCATTATATAGATAGTATCAGTCTGGGGAACACATCCACTTGTATAATTAATTATTACGGTTTCTGTCCCTTCATTTGTCCCATCAAAAATTGGATTGATAGGAATAGCAATAGAATCCTGACCTACAGGAATAGTAACACTTAAACCCGATGTATAATCTGTGCCGTTAACAGCTGTTCCTGTTAAAGTATAGTTTACAGTATATGGTGAAGTTGCAGGAGATGTTAACACAAAAGAAAAATACCCTTGAGAACAACCTTCTACTGCATTATTTCCAAATGTAGTATTCGAATAAGAAGAACTAACATTGCATACATTCGATGAAAAGCTATTGGCTTCAAGAAAAACACCCGAATCATATAAACCATTATAACCATCGGCAACAGCAAGTTTGATATGGTAGGTCTGACAGGGAACAACTTTACACCATGCTGTTAAAGGAGTTGTGAATCCTCCAAAAGCAATAGTAGTTCCGCCTAATGCCGCATTATCAACATAGTAATTTGAATAAGATAAAGATGTACATCCTGATGAATTATAACTACCTCCGGGAGTACCATTATTCACACTATTCACCGAAACCGGTAAAGCAGTTCCGGGAATAAGAGCCATATTGTATTTGTTATAATTTCCGCCGGCAGGATTAGGTCCTGAAATAAAAAAAGCAAAAATATCCTGATACTGCGAACAAACATAATTCGGGTATTCTTCCGAACCAAAAACATAACGAAATCGAATGGTATCAGAAAGCGGAATAAAGTCAAATTCAAGAATGCAAGGATCGAATGTAGTACATGTATTTATCGCTGTTAAATCGGCATCGCCAGCCAAACCTAAATTGGTACTCATAAAATAAGTAGCCGGATTTGCAATTTGAGTAACAGTCCCTGTACATAAAATTATTCCATTATTTAATCCCAGGTTTGTTGTACTTCCATTAGTAAACTGAGCACGAGAACCTGCCCCACCGGAATAAGAAATATTAGAAACCATAACGCCTCCGCCTATCAATACATTCTGAACTAACTGAGCCGGAGTAGGTGCAGTATTAATACTTAACTGACAAAAAGATTTGTAATTATTAAATAGGGTCTGCTGATAAAACCTGAGCGTTCTGAAAATACAATAAAAATATAGAACTTTGCCATAAATAAATGCAAGAAAAAATGGCAAAAGCACAAAAAAGCCGTGCATCAAAACATCCATA
>DAOQAK010000034.1 GCA_035353855.1 Bacteroidales bacterium
CAGAATATTTTGGCTGCTTTCAAAACTATTGCTAATTTGCAACCTGAATAGTTACCCAGTAAAAAATCGAGAAGTTTATGCGTATATATAATCTAAATTAAAATTCAACTAAAACGATATAGCTCGAAGTAATGTATAAAACATAAAAAATGTGTCAGAAAAAAAACTTGACAAAAATGGAGCGATATCGTAAATTTGACTTCCTATCAATCAAAATATATTATAGATATATGAAACTCCAAAAAATATTAGTTCTTGCTTTTGTAATATTATTATTTGTGCAAAAGACCAATTATGCAGTAACCCCATTAAAGCAACCGATGCCTGAATTTAATAAGCTCGGTATGGCTATTTCTTTAATGAATATAACTTCTGTAGAAGTAAATAAACTAAGTTCTGAGATCAATTCAATGTCTCAGGAATTTCCTATCTATGTTTCTGAGATAAATTCGGGAATTATTTATTTTATTGATTATACAACTAATGGAATGGCAACATCCAGGGAGTTTTATTTTTCTGCATTCGATAGTACTACACATGCATGGTCAAAACCTATTAATCTTCAAAAGGATTATGCGTCATTCAGTGAATATAATAAGAATATGAATTATAATGAAATTTATATTTCTATTGAGAATGACTTGTATGTTGTGGACTTAAAAGGTGAAAATTTTAAACCTCAAAAGTTAAATATCAATACGAATAGCATTGAATCAAGCCCAAGCATTAGCCCTGACGGAAATACATTATATTTTGTAAGTGACAGAAAAGGTAGTATTGGAGGTAAAGATATATGGGCTTCCGAAAAATTAGAAAACGGGAAATGGAGCATGCCTTATAATCTTGGAGAAGGTGTAAATACAAAAGAAGATGAAGAGTCGCCTTTCATGATGATTGATGGGGCCACTTTATATTTTAGCTCAAAGGGTCATTATAGTTATGGCGGATATGATATTTTTACAGTAACCATGAACGAAGAGGGAGGATGGGGAAATCTTGAACAGTTGGGTGTTCTTATAAATTCAGCATCGGATGATACTTTTTATATTTCAGATGCATATGGTGAAAATGCATTTTATTCTTCCGATAAGATGGAAAAAGGGAATAAGGATATTTTTTATATTAATTATGAAGAACCCTTAATAAAATACTAACTGCAGATAATCTGGTTCAGTTTATAATTTACATTTTCCCAGTTAAAATTATTTATAACGAAATTATAACCCTGTTCAGCAAGCAGGGTTGTTTTTTTTATGTCGGAATGTAAATTTAAAATATGTTGTGCATATTCTTCCGGTGAATTACCTATAAGGATTTCTTTGTTTTCAGTAGCTTGAAGTGCATTGTTTGCCAGAGGGGAAGTAATACACGGCAGTTTCATGGCCATAGCTTCCAGTAATTTGTTTTGTAATCCAGTCCCGATTTGCATAGGAGCGATAAATATTTTTGCCCGGGCATAGCAATCACGCATATCGTTAACCCATCCGCTTACGATTACTTTATCAGATGCCATCGACAATACTTCTGATGAAGGATTTGCACCTGCCAGTAATAGTTTGACATCTGGTATTTTTTCCCAAACCAGGGGCATAATTTTTTTTACAAGGAATTGTGCGCTGTTTATATTAGGCGGATATCCCATATTCCCGGTGAATAGCAGTTCATAATCCTTATTCTGAGAAATAGGTTTAAAAAATTCACTGTCGACACCATTAGGAATTACATGTATCTTATTTCTTTCAGGGTGGGGAATAAGTTCACGGTCGGGAAAGGATATAATTATTTTTTCATCAAACCAGTCGAAAACTTTATTCTCGTAACGAAGTAATCGTTTGTATTCACTTTTAAAAAAAGGCTTGAAATAAAATGGAGTTGTATTTATTCTTCGTTCAACACCTTTTGAAAAAACATCCTGGTAGTCGAAAATTTTTTTTATGTTTTGATTTTTTACGTATTCAGCAACACGCAGAAGCTGGCAATAAATTCTATCAGGTTGGATCTCTTTAATGATATGATTTATTATTTTTAAATTTTCTTTATTAAAGAAATATCCTACCTGGAATGGTTTACCGTTAAAAAAACAGAAAAAAATATTTGATATCCTTTTGTAAAAAGGCAAAGGCAGAATATGAATAGACTTGCAAAATTGTTGTAAAGTTTTTATTGCATCGGGGTTAATGTGTGTATCGTTTAAAGCACAGAGATGAATTTCATTGGTTTTGGAAAGCGAACGAAGTTGATTGAAAGCGCGAAGTTTGTCGCCCTTTTCAAGCGGATAAGGAATTCGTGGAAGAAGAATAAAAATTTTCATTGGGGTGAAATACAAAACAAAAATATGAAATCTATCTTAATGATAGAATTATTCTGTTATAAAAAAGAATAAGTTTTTCAGTAATAGTATCGTTATCATATTCTTTTTTTACCAGTTCAATTGCATTTTCGCATATTTTATCTGTCAGAATGCGGCTTTCGGAAAGTTTTGTCATGCAGGTTATCCATTCTTCAGGAGAATCAGCGATCAGTATATTTTCTCCATTAGAGCAGTTTATTCCTTCTGCTCCTATACTGCTTGTAATTATTGCATTTCCACATGCCATACCTTCTATTATTTTTACTCTCATCCCACTTCCTGACAACAGAGGTACAATCATTACTGTTCTTGATTGCATGAATTCTTTTGCATTTTCAATTTCCCCTTCAACGCGAATGCCTTGATATGCCTGTTCATTCAACCATACAGGCATGTTTCTTCCTGCAAGATAAAATTTATATTGAGGGAAATTTTTATGAAAGGTTTTCCAAATATTTTCAAGAAACCATTTTATGCCTTCCTGGTTTGGTAACCAGTCCATAGAGCCAAGATGAAAAAAACCGGGGAATTCTCTTTTTGTATTATTTGCAGAAATTTTATTACTGTCGATACCAATGGGAATTGATATCACAGGGACTTTACAACCTGCCTTTAGAAATGAATTGGTATCAACAGGTGTGATTGCAGCAATAGCATCAACCTTATTCATTGTGTCTAACTCATAGTTCCTGAGTTTTTTTGCAAGAATGCCAAGGTAAATTCGTTTAACAGGGTTTTTACAACTCTCAGCTAATCGTTGCCAGATAAGGTGTTCGATGTTATGTGCACGTATAATTATTTTAGCATTGGAGTATTTGCGAATGGTATTGATATATGGAGTAACAAATAATCCTTCAAGTTGAATAATGTCGAAAGTATTTTTAGAAAGAATTTCGCTGATTTTATTTTCTGTATTTTTCGAGATAAAACGTTCTATGTTGTATGATTTTTTTGAAAATAAATTCAGGAATGCCTTAAGTACATTAATGTTTGTATTAATATATGTGAAATCAAAATTTGTTAGCTTCTTATATTCATCAGGTATATTATGACTTTGGACTTTATACTTTGGAGTGCTTATAGCAAATACAGTTACTTTATGTCCTGCTTTTATTAAACCCTGTGTAATATTATTCATAGCAATAGGTCCGCCTTCTTTAGGCGGCCAAGGGGATTTACTGCATATCTGAAAAATATTCATTTATGTTGTAGGGTTGCTATTATGTATACTTTTTTTATTAAAGAATTTTTTAAATATGCTGAGGTATGCGTCAACATCAAATAAAGAAGAGTCGCGTGTTGCTTTAATAGTAAGGAAAATTCCTAAAGGAAGAAAAATAATAGCAGGAAGCCACATACCAATATATGAAGGTAATACGCTTTCGCGGACCATTTTCTCAAATGTAAATGAAACCACATGATAAATCACAAAGAAAATAACCGATACCACAACAGGAAGCCCAAGCCCGCCTTTTCTTATAATAGCTCCAAGTGGTGCACCGATAAAGAAAAGTACAAGACATGCAAATGAAAGTGTGAATTTACGATGCCATTCAATATCATGCCGGTTGATGAATTTCTGTCTTCCCTGGAAATCTTCATTATTATAAAATACATGGTCTTTGATATTTTGGGCTTGATTCAATGCATATTTAATGATTTCAATTTGTTCTGATTTGGGAAAATTGGAAATGAAATCGCCACTCATACTTTTTAAAGTATCTTTTACTGTAGAATCTTTATTATAAAATTTTTTGTAATATTTCAGATTCGTAACCATGCTGGTAATATAATTTTTCTTTAAGGTATCTAATCGCTGTGATAGGGAATCATGAGTTACTGCAAGCTGAGAAATATTCATCATCTGGTAATTGTCCTTAAAAAATTCCTCGTTGGTACGGGTTAAGGAAAAAGCAGAAAGGTCAAACCGGCGGACTTCCTCTTTAAATAAGGTTCTTTGCAGTGGGTGATTTTTACGTGAACGGACATTGTCAGAGCGTTCATAATAATTGATACCATTCGTTAAACTAAAAATCAGGTAACGTTTATCGACTGTCATTTCCATTCTCCCTTTTTCGGCAACTGTAAGATTAGCATTTCCCAGATGTGATGTATGGTCGTATATCATGATATTATAAACAGTAACTCCATCAGGATCTTTCTTTCCAACTTTTATTACATAGTTATCAATACCATTATAAAAAATTCCTTCTTTGATATTTAATGCAGGCTTCTGTTCTCGTACATCATAAAGTAAAGAGCCCATTTTTAGATTTGCATAGGGTAGTAAATTATTAGAAAAATAAAAAGCCGAAATACTTATTATTATTGCAGTAACAATTAATGGAGACATAATTTTCTGAAGTGAAATCCCTGATGATTTTAAAGCTACCAGTTCATAATTTTCGCCCAGGTTACCAAATGTCATAATTGATGAAAGCAATATTGCCAGTGGTAATGCAAGAGGTATCATTGTTGTTGATGCCCAGAAAAGCAGTTGTGCGATGAGTGTCCATTCAAGCCCTTTTCCTACAAGGTCATCAATATATTTCCATAACCATTGCATCAGCAGAACAAAGATGGCTATAAATAAAGTGATGAAGAAAGGTCCAAGAAAAGACCTAAACATAAACCCATATAATTTCTTTCCCGGCATTATTGTTTTTTATGTTGCGAATATAATTATTTGTGATGTAATAATTTTTTTATTTCAAAATCAGGCCATCTTTCATTGTAAGTTTTTTATCGGCCATATTAGCAAGCTCTTCATTATGTGTAACGATAATGAATGTCTGCTGAAACTCATCGCGAAGCGAGAAGAAAAGATTATGTAGTTCTTTTGCCGACGATGAGTCAAGGTTACCTGATGGTTCATCGGCAAGAATTACTGCCGGATTATTTATCAATGCGCGTGCAACAGCAACACGTTGTTGTTCGCCACCTGATAACTGTGATGGTTTGTGATGGCTGCGTTCGGAAATATTTAAAAATTCCAGGAGTTTCTGTGCCTTTATTTCAGCAGCTTTTTTCTTTTCACCGGAAATAAATAATGGAATGCATATATTCTCAATAGCAGTGAATTCGGGTAAAAGGTGATGGAATTGAAAAACAAATCCAATATTTTTATTTCTGAATTCTGAAAGTTTTTTATCAGAAAGACTGTTAACGTCGATATCATTTATGAAAACATTTCCTGCATCAGCTTTGTCGAGTGTTCCAATTATTTGCAGTAATGTTGTTTTTCCTGCACCTGATGCGCCAACTATAGAAATGATTTCTCCTTTATTAATTTCAAGGTCGATACCTTTTAATACATTAAGGTCTCCATATGATTTTTTTATATTCTGAACTTTAATCATCTTTTAAAAAGAAAGAAAATATTTAATAAATTTTTATCTGTACAAATATACAGATAAAGCTAATTCATTTTAATTAATGAATACAGCTTTTGTAATAGTTGTGAAAAAAAAGATTTAAGCGCTTTATAAGGGTTGAATTACCAAGGGTTTTGAACCTTCAATTTCATTATTTTTATTTCGTAAAATAAGATAATAAATTCCTTGCTGATACATAGAGATATCAAAATTAAATTTATTTTCCCCGTTTTGAAGTTCTATATTTTGTGTAAAAATATTTTGACCGAGATAATTTATAATTTCAATGGTCGATTCAGTATTTTCTTCAGAATATACAGAGCAGGAAACATTGTCAATAGCTGGATTCGGATATATAATTATTTGTTTGGTTTGCGTGTTAACCATGTCAGGTGTTGATGTAGTTGAACAATATGATGAAGTCCAAATCATACAAATATATTCAGGATGATCAATAAAAGGATTCCTGTTGCCCTGGGGGGTATTGTAATAAATGTTATTATTCCTGTCAATTTCTTTCTGGCTTACCGGATCATTATTACTCCATGAAACCAGCATATCAATAAACCATTGCAATAATAACCAGTTGATTTTTCCGGTATTATTAAAGGCAAAGGAATTTATTCTTATCACATGTATAATAAAAACGAATTGAAAAAAATCAGATAAGTTAATTGTTTTGTAAGAAATACTTTTAAAAAAAAATTATTTCTTTTTCTGAAGATACATATAATCCAGGTAATACAGGAGTTTTATTGAAAAACTGTTCAGCTGGTCAGATGTAATAGTATTTGAAAAATTGTCAATGAAATTTATTTTAGTTTCGTCATCGCTGTTGATTATTGCATTTTTCCATACCATGCTAAGGCTGCTGCCGGGAGCGAACTGCCAGTTGAATACCATATCAACATTAAATGCATTAAAATTTTCATTATATTTTTCGTAATCATTAGTCGTAAGCACCTTTTCGGGAAGTATGCTACCATCGTCCTGTAAAGCAAATAATTGGTTGTATTTTACAGTTATCCAGTAGTGCCTTATTTTAAGAGAAAGAAGAATGTCTTTTGAGAAAGAATAATTTAAATTAAGTGTATTCTCAATTCTGCGATTATCGCGTTGTCCCATGTGAATAATGCTGTCTGCTTCTACAAAACCTATATCATGCCATTCGTTATCATGTGTGAATTCATGAATTATCAGGAAACGGTCGCTAACACGGAAACGTGGTGATAGCATCCACCAGAATGAATCTTTGAAACCACCTTTGGCATTCAGGTATCCAACTTGTCCGTCGCATGCCAGACGTTTACGGTAATCTGTAGAAAACATGGGGGCAATATACCAGTTTGAGGTTCGTTTAAGGTAACGTCCTTCAGCGCGTGGTTCATAATAATCGTACATTTCAAAAGGCTGATAATACGCGTTACACATTACAGTTGTATGATCTTTGAATGTTCCGACCATATCATAGTTTATGCTGAAATCAGTTTGAGTTCTCGGAGCATAACGATATTTCTGTATAATGGTAAGCATGTTGTGAATATTCAAAAGCTTCCAGAAAGGATTATAAATATGATAAGAAATATCAACATCATTAATCATATCATTGTTGTATTCAATATAACCAAGGTCGTTAGGATCATAGGTATCGCTAAGTTGTGAATTGGAAATACCAAATTTAAAATTACCACTAATTTTACCAAAGCCTATAGCATACTTATGACCCGGTTCAGCAGTGGTATTTGAACTATCGAATTTCATTGAGACAGCACCAAGCCCCATGAAAGCCCAACGATTTCTTTTGTCGGCAAGTTTAAATTCGGTTCCGCTTACGTTAGCCATATTGCCATAGCTGTCGTAGTATACATTGGTATTGATAAAGCTTGCATAAGAATTTTTCAGGAATGGTTTATCATATACCACGATATTGTAATTGGTCAATGGCTGTGTAAGGATTTTATTTTCGCTGTTATCGGCATTTGAAATCTTAGCATAGGTATTTGAAGTGATAGCATTGAAAAATCCAAGCCCGGTGCCGTTTTTCGTGCGTCCCGAAATTTTTGTTGCATTGATCATTTGCGTGGAATTGGGATTTTCAATTATCTTTTGTGTGCTGTCAAGATTGTTGAAAATGTTGTAATAATTAATTGGAGTGCTTCCAATTCGCCGGCTGTAAAATAGGTCGGCACGGGTAAAAAGCTCAGTGCCTTCATTAAAGAACTGGCGGTTTTCATCGTATTTTATTTCAAAAGGAGTAAGGTTAAGAACAACTTCGTCCGATTGAACCTGTCCGAAATCGGGAATTAGCGTCATGTCGAGAGTGAAGCTTTCGTTAAGTCCATATTTTAGATCCATGCCGGCATTGTAAGATGTTGTGGTATTCTTTACACCGGGAGTGTTGTGCGGAAAATTATTCAGGTAGAAAGAAACATACGGCATAAACGAAAGCCTGATGGGGACATCAATATTTTTTATCCCGGAAAGTTTTCCCATCTGGTTTGCCATTTCTTCATTGGAGTTATCCACAGGATTCCATGATGAGGTTTCGCGTGTGCTGCGTTGAGTGCGCCAGAAATTTATATCCCAGTCTTTATCGCTGTTGGCAGGAAAACGTAAAGCCGACCAGGGTATTTTAAATTCAACCGACCATCCGTTTTTATTAATGTTAACACCACTTTGCCATACGGCATCCCATTGCTCATTACTTACATCTGCTGTAACGCGAGCATCAACCTGGATTCCTGAAGCAGAAACAGCAAAGATCAAAGCATTTTGCCCGTCACAAAAAGGATTGATATTAAATGAAAAATAATCGGCATTAAGGTTGCCATCATCGCGTTCACCAAATTGAGCAAATATTCCTGCAGGCAATGTATCGTACAAGTATGCTCCTATATAAAGTGCATTATCATCATAGGTAACATGAACTTCTGTTTTGAAATTGGAAGGTTGTCCGTTTATCGGATCATATTGAATAAAATTACTTGCAACGGGTACATCTTTCCATATTACTTCATCAAGTATACCATTTATTTTTGGAGGAGTAGTGATCCTTATTGCTTTTAATTGTCTTGGCTGTGTTTGAGAGAAACAAAAAACATTAAAAAAAATGAATGCAATTATTGAGAAGATGTATTTTATATTTATCCTAATCATATGTTGCGAAAATAAAAAAAATATGTTTAATAAAAAGTTGGTATACTAAAAAATCTATTATTTTTGTTTTTATAACAAATAACCTGTAAAATATTTTATTATGAATTTACATGAATACCAGGGCAAATCGCTTCTTAAAAAATATGGTGTTGCTATTCCCGATGGAATAGTTGCCGATTCTCCTGATGCAGCTGTTGATGCAGCACAGATGGTGCAAAGTAAAACAGGTACAGAAGTATGGGCGGTAAAAGCCCAGATTCATGCAGGTGGCCGTGGAAAAGGCGGTGGTGTGAAAATTGCAAAAACGCTGAACGAAGTAAAATCTCATGCTTCCAATATTTTGGGAATGCTGCTGGTTACGCCACAGACAGGACCGCAGGGGAAAAAAGTTTATCGCGTATTGGTTGAACAGAATATATACTATAAAGGAGAAACCGAACCCCGTGAATTTTATATCGGAATATTGCTGAACAGGAAAATAGGAAGGAATATGATCGTGTATTCTCCGCAGGGAGGTATGAGCATTGAAGAGGTAGCTGAAAAAACTCCTGAACTTATTTTCCGTGAAGAAATCGATCCTCAATTAGGTCTTGCTCCATTCCAGTGCAGAAAGATAGCTTTTAATCTCGGATTGAAAGACCAGGCATATAAAGAGATGACCGCTTTTGTTGATTCTTTATATAAAGCATACATGGGTATCGATGCGTCATTGCTTGAGATCAATCCTGTTATTAAAACCAGCGATAATAAAATTTTTGCAGCCGATGCAAAAGTTGTTATTGATAATAATGCATTATTCCGTCATCCGGAAATTTCTGCCATGCGTGATTTTAATGAAGAAGACCCTATGGAAGTGGAAGCCGGTGGTTATGGACTGAATTATGTAAAACTTGATGGTAATGTAGGTTGTATGGTGAATGGCGCCGGACTTGCTATGGCTACCATGGATATAATAAAATTGTCAGGTGGTGAACCAGCCAATTTCCTTGATGTTGGTGGTTCTGCAAATGCAAAAAGAGTAGAAGAAGCTTTCCGCATTATTTTGAAAGACCCGAATGTTAAAGCAATTCTTGTAAATATATTTGGCGGAATCGTGCGCTGCGACCGCGTTGCTAATGGCGTAGTTGATGCATATAAAAATATTGGTGAGATAAAAGTGCCGATAATAGTGCGTTTGCAGGGAACCAATGCCGAAGAAGCTAAAAAAATTATTGATGCTTCGGGATTAAAAGTATTTTCTGCAATTCAGTTGCAGGATGCCGCTGAGCTTGTTACTAAAGCTTTACACAAAAATTAAAATTTTTTAATTATCCAATTCACTAAAAACAGAATTGTTGCTGATAAATTCAGGAACAATCTGTTTCATTTTTCTGACAATATCAATATTATTTTGTGTATTAAAAAGAAGAGAAAGCTCATCTATATTTTTTTTAATGTTTTCGATATTTGTTTCCTGAACTTTTGCAATCATTATTTGCGGGTGATGCGTGGGTAGTGTATTTTCTTTGTCGTTTAATAATTCTTCATAAAGTTTTTCGCCGGGTCGAAGTCCGGTGTATGTTATCTGAATATCTTTTCCAAGAGTTAATCCTGACAGTTGAATCATTTTTTTTGCAAGGTCAACAATCCTTACGGATTTTCCCATATCGAAAATAAATATTTCGCCGCCTTTTCCTAAAGCGCCTGCTTCCAGTACCAGTCGGCAGGCTTCAGGGATGGTCATAAAGTAACGGGTGATGTTTTCATCGGTAATGGTAACAGGTCCGCCTTTTTCAATTTGTTCTTTGAATAAAGGAATTACCGAACCGCTCGAACCCAGAACGTTTCCAAAGCGTGTAGTAATGAATTTGGTTTTGTTCAGCTTGTTCAGCGATTGTGTATAAATCTCGGCAATACGTTTCGATGCACCCATAACACTTGTTGGGCGTACAGCTTTATCGGTAGAAATCATCACAAACTTTTCAACCTGATATTCTAAAGAAAGATCAGCAATGATACGTGTGCCTTCAACATTAGTAAATACAGCTTCTGATGGATTGTTTTCCATCATAGGCACATGTTTGTATGCAGCGGCATGATACACATGTTGCGGACGAAAATATTCGAACAGGCGTTTCATCCTTTCTTTATTGCATATATCACCCATCACTATTTCAAAAGGAGCATTCCTGAATTTTTCCAGAAGCTCGAGTTCCAAATGAAATAAGGGTGTTTCGGCTTGGTCGAGCAGGATGATTTTTTTTGGTGAAAATTGCAGTATCTGTCTTACCATTTCGCTTCCAATTGAGCCTGCAGCGCCTGTAACAAGAATGACCTTTTCATGCAGTTGTTTTGAAATTTCCTTTTCATCCAGTTGAATAACTTCTCGTCCCAGCAAATCCTCTATGTTTATTTTTTTTATTTGCTTAAAGCTAAGTTCGCCGTTAATCCAGCGTTCAACAGGAGGAACTACCAGGACTTTTGTGCCATGCTGAAGGCAAAGTTCACTGATCTCTTTTTTTCGTGAAGAGTTAATATGCTGAATAGAAATAATGACCTGGGCAATAGTTTTTGATTCAAGTAACGATTCCAATTTGTCGAAACTATATATTGGCGAGCCTTCCAGCGTTTTTCCTGTTTTATTTATATCATCATCAATAAAGGCAGTAACTTTATATTTAGTTCCGGCATCCCTGTCGAGTGTACGTTTTGTAATAACTCCCGATTCACCGGCGCCGAAAATGATCACGTTGGTTTTTGCTTTCGTAGGATTTTGTAATTCCATGTAAGCGATTTTTGTAAGTATACGGAAGGCGATCATCATAAACATGGTGAACATGTATTCAATAATAATAACTGAAGAAGGAAGTATAAATGTTCCGGTTATAAAAAAAAGTGTGGTTAAGTTGATAAGCATAAAAATTGTACTGCCGGCACTTAATACAAGGAAAATCCTTACAGAATCGCGTGTGTTGGTATACCTGATAATGCCGGCATAAGTTCTGGAAATAAGAAAACTGACAAATCGTATGGACACCATTATAGCGAATACCTTAGGAATTTCGCCTGCTTCACGGGCAAGCATTTTAAAATTAAAACGTACCAGGTATGCTATGATTACTGCAAGAGCGCAGATTATCGTATCAATAAGCAGTATGAGCCAACGCGGTGTATTGTTTCTTAAAAAGAAGTTCATTATAAATTTTTAACCTTCAAAGATAAAGTGTTTTTTGGAAACGTAAAACCGAATTTATAAATGGTTGTAAAAAATATTTAAACTTAATCGATGGTTTTTGTTTATAATTTTTAATTTTGTTTCATCGCATTGAATAAATCAAATAAACTTTAAAATAATGAAAAATACAGCTTTTTTAAAAATGCATGAATCGATGGGGGCAAAGATAGTTCCCTTTGCAGGCTTCAATATGCCTGTTCAGTACGAAGGTGTAATAGCAGAACACGAAACCGTTCGCAAGAAACTGGGTGTTTTTGATGTTTCGCATATGGGCGAGTTTTGGGTAAAAGGTCCGAAAGCATTGGATTTTGTTCAGTGGGTTACATCGAATGATGCATCGAAGCTGTATGACGGAAAAGTTCAGTATTCATGTTTTCCTAACGGAAAAGGCGGAATTGTTGACGATCTGCTGGTTTACCAGTTTGGCAAAGAAAATTATTTGCTCGTGGTAAATGCTGCAAACATTGATAAAGACTGGGCTTGGGTTAATAGCCAGAATAAGTTTGGTGTTGAGTTAACCAATGCTTCTGATGAAACATCACAGCTTGCCATACAAGGACCGCTCGCATTAAAAGCCATGCAGAAACTTACAAAGACCACCGTTACCGACATGGAATACTATACATTTAAAGTGCTTGAATTTGCTGGTGTTCCCGATGTTCTTTTCTCAACAACAGGATATACCGGTTCGGGTGGTTGTGAAGTTTATTTTCCGAATAAATATGCCGATAAAATATGGAATGCTGTTTTTGAAGCAGGAAAAGAATTTGGAATAAAACCTATAGGCCTTGCTGCACGCGACACATTACGTCTTGAAATGGGATTCTGCTTGTATGGAAATGATATTGACGATACCACTTCACCAATTGAAGCAGGATTAGGATGGATAACAAAATTCACCGACCAGAAAAATTTTATTGATAAAGATGTTCTTCTGAAACAAAAGAAAGAAGGCGTATCCAGAAAACTGATAGGCTTTGAATTAATTGATAAAGGTATTGCCCGCCACGACTACGAAATAGTTGATAAAGACGGAAACAAAATAGGAAAAGTAACTTCAGGTTCAATGGCACCTTCGTTGCAAATAGCAATAGGCATGGGTTATGTAACCACTCAGTTTGCTGCTGAAGGAACTGAGATTTTTGTAAAAGTGCGCGATAAAGCATTAAAAGCAAAAGTGGTGAAGTTCCCTTTTTATAAAGGATAGTTTACGATTTAGAGTTTTTAGTTTAGAGTTTCCAGTTTCCGGTTATTGGAATAATTTATTTGATCCTTTGATGTAACGCATAAAAGTTCTTGCGCGTTTACAGACGCGTAAGATGAAGCACTATTAATAAATTTAATGTTAATTAAAAATTAACGATACCTGAAAAATGAAACATAAACAACTTATCGTATCGTTAGTATTAGCGTGCTTTTTATCATCATGTGTCGTTTATGTATTGCGTTCGCATAAACCAAAATACATTACTAAAAAAATCAAATTAAATAATAAAAACCAGGATGATTATTTTGTTACATACGAAAACAGAAGTGCAATAATATATTTATACAAACATGATGTTGTAAAATTACTGGAGCATAAATTAAAAAATAAAAAGCTTTGTGAGCAGCGCCAATTAAAGTATAATGAACTTCTGAAAAAAATTATAGCGCTTGATAAAAATGCTTTCGTGATAATTCCTTCCGATAAGCTTCCCGAGATGCATGATTTTAAAATAAAATTCGATACCACTAAAACAGCTTATGCCCCGCTTGATTATTATGCTAAAAGCATAGCTGCCGATATTAATTATAACTGGATTGCTCCTTATGGATACGTACCTCAATATACCGATACACTTAATGCGGTGAAGTTTGGCGACTTTTATTATTGGATAGCTGCACAATTAATCCTTGATGGGAAAGCAAAAGTTTTTAGAAAAGAAAAAAAAGAATTCCAGGATTATGTGCTGTTTGAAACTGTTGACTTCCGCGATGGGCATGGCGGAAAGAGTTTGCTGTATGACGATAAAAATATTTTCTTAAATGTGGCGGTATTCACTGATATGAGGGGACCTGATTTTGAATGCATGGATTCTACTCAAATAAAAAAATATTGGGGAACGTGGAAATAATTTCATTGAAATATATTTAAATAATTGTTCAATAATCGTTCAGTGATTTTAGGCTAAAACTCAAATTTATTGAGTTTTATTAGCCCCGACCTTTAGGTCGGGGCTTATTATAATCCGTATTTTCGGGCTTTACCCAAATGAATATTGATGAGAATAAATTTAAATTCTGATATTGAAACTATTTATTTAAATTTGAACTTTTAACTTTGAACATAATAAACATGTCTGAAAATAAGAATTGCAGAACAATCGAAACCTGTTTCACACCGGTTCTATTTCCACATATTTTAACAAAAGAAAATTTTATTGTTATAATTGTAGATATTCTGCGTGCTACAACGGCCATCTGTACTGCCTTTGGTAATGGTGCTGTTGAAGTGATTCCTGTTGCAAAAATTGAAGAAACAAAAAAATATCGTGGCTTGGGTTATAAGGTTGCCGGCGAACGTGACGGGATTGTGATTAATGGTGCCGATTTCGGAAATTCCCCATTTAACTTTACAAAAGAAAATGTGAATGGCGAAAAGATTGTAATCACAACAACCAATGGAACTCAAACAATAGAAATTGCTAAACATTGCGATGCTGTTGTACTTGGTGCATTTTCAAATATTAATGTACTTGCAAGATGGTTAAGCGAAAAGAATAAAAATATTGTAATTCTTTGTTCCGGTTGGAAAAATAAATTCAATATTGAAGATACAATATTTGCAGGAGCTTTGATTGAACGTTTGCAGTTGCTCTCGGAATATAATGTAAATTGTGATTCATCTATCGCTGCATTAGATTTATGGTTACTTGCAAAAAATCATGTTCTGCAATATGTGGAAAAAGCTTCGCACCGCCACCGCCTTAAAAAATTAGGACTGGATGATGTTCTTGAATATTGTTTCACTGAAGATACAACATCCGTGATTCCGATACTTGAAAATGGGAAACTTGTAAATGCCCTGTAGCGCAGCAATTATAGGTTAAATATGTGATTATGTACCGGCGATTTATTTTTAAAAAAATTATTCCTGCTTTTATAGTTTTTATAATTGTTACAATTATTTTTTCACCTTCATCATTAACATGGGGGTTTTATAGTCATCGTTTGATAAACAAAATGGCTGTATATCCTTTGCCTTCTGAAATGATAGGCTTTTACAAAACTCATATTGAATATATTTCCGAACATGCAGTCGACCCCGATAAGCGAACTTTTGCTGATGAGAATGAAGGAGTGAAACATTATATTGATATGGAGCATTATGGCGAAAATCCTGTTGATTCATTGCCTCATAAATGGAAAGATGCAGTTAAGAAATATTCTGAAGATACTTTGAATAAGTATGGGATTAATCCATGGTGGATAGAAAAAATGTACTATAAGCTGGTTGAAGCTTATAAAGAAAAAAATGCAGATGAAATTTTATGGACCTCCGCCAATCTTGGCCATTATATAGCCGATGGCTGTGTCCCTTTACATCATTCCGGTTATTACGACGGGAAATATTCATATCAGAAAGGAGTTCATGCATTATGGGAATCCCGTATTCCTGAACTGTTTGCTGATGATTATAATTTTTTTGTTGGGAAAGCGGAGTACATTGAAAATATTAATGATAAAATATGGGAGTTCACCAAAGCAAGCTATGGCGAAGTGGATACGGTATTTTCTGTAATTAAAAAATTAGATAAAGAATTTCCCGGTGATAAAAAATATTCTTATGAAAACAGGGGAGGCGCTACAGTTAAAGTTGTTTCAAAAGAATATTCAAAACAATTTAGTGATCTGATGAATAACATGGTTGAGCGAAGAATACGTACTTCGGTAATGCTGGTATGCAGCTTCTGGTACACGGCATGGGTAAATGCCGGTCAGCCCGACCTTAGCGTTATTGAAAATAAGGAGGTTTCCGATTCATTAAAAACTTTGAATAAAGAAATCGATAAAATGTGGAAAACAGGAAAGGTAAAAGGACGTGCGAACCCTGAGTAAACAGGATGCGGATGACACTGATTTTACAGATATACATAGATTTAAAATAATATGATAAAAGCAATTATTTTTGATTGGGGAAATACGGTAATGCGTGACTTTCCTGAAAAATCTGGACCAATGGCGTATTGGGATCATGTGGAATATATTCCTGATGTTGAAGCGTGCCTGAAAACATTATCGGAAAAATATGTCATGTGCATTGCATCGAATGCCGGATTCTCTGATGCAAAACTGATGACAGAGGCTTTGAAAAGAGTAGGAGCTGAAAAATATTTTCATCATTTTTTTACATCAAAAGACCTGGGTGCTGAAAAACCAGATAAACGTTTCTTCGATTCGATTACAAAAAAAATAAATATTTCTTCCGAACATTGCATAATGATTGGCGACAGCTATCAGAAAGATATTTGCGGAGCAAAGGCTGTTGGAATGAAAACAATTTTATTTAATGAAAAAAATATCAATGCCGATTTTCCTGATGCTGATAAAGTGATAGTGTCAATGAGAGAGTTGATAAATGCTATAGAAGGAATATAATAGTTTATATCTAATCGTAAATCATAAATCGTAATTCGTAAATCAAAAATGTCTTCCCGCATCATAACACGTATTGTTCTTTTGGTTTCGCTTGTAAGTTTATTCACTGATATTGCAAGTGAGATGCTTTACCCGATAATGCCGGTATACCTTAGTTCTATTGGGTTCTCTGCATTGCTGATCGGTATACTTGAAGGCATTGCTGAAGCAACAGCAGGCATAAGCAAAGGATATTTTGGAAACTTATCAGATAGTAAAGGTTTGCGAATGCCCTTTGTTCGCTGGGGATATTCGCTGAGTGCAATCTCAAAACCATTACTTGCAATATTTTCTTTTCCTATTTGGGTTTTCTTTGCACGCACGCTCGACAGGCTGGGCAAGGGAATACGCACAAGTGCACGCGATGCTTTATTGAGTGATGAAGCCACTAAAGAAACGAAGGGAAAAGTTTTTGGATTTCACAGAACACTTGATACTGTTGGTGCAGCCATTGGTCCAGTTGTGGCGTTGGTGTTTCTCTATTTTTATCCCGAACAATATAAATGGCTTTTTATATTTGCATTTTTGCCGGGATTACTTGCAATACTTATAACATTTTTAGTAAAAGAAAAAAGAAAAAATGATGTTGAAAAGAAAAATAATGTTGGATTTTTAACGTATCTGAAATACTGGAATCATTCGTCGTTATTGTATAAAAAGCTTGTCGCAGGATTATTGCTTTTTACATTTTTCAACAGTTCCGATGCATTTCTGTTATTGAATCTAAAAAGAAATGGAATGAGCGATTCGTTAATGATAGGCTTTTATATTTTCTACAACTTTTTGTATGCTTTGTTTTCCTATCCCTTGGGAACATTGGCTGATAAGATAGGTATGAAAAAAGTAATTGTTATAGGATTGACAGTTTTTGCAATCGTATATTTCTTTATGGCTTTTGCAGATACGTTTTTAGTCTTTGGAATTTTATTTTTATTGTATGCTGTATATGCTGCATCAACCGAAAGCATTGCCAAAGCATGGATTAGTAATATTTCAGATAAAAGTAAAACGGCTACTGCCATTGGTTTTTATAATAGCTTCTCGAGCATCTTCACTTTATTGGCAAGCAGCTTTGCCGGATTTATATGGATAAAATTCGGAGCAGCTACATCATTCATGATTTCAGGAATTGGCGTAGCTTTGGTAGTGATCTACTTTTTGATTTTTGTAAAAGAAAAATCAAACAAATTCTGAATTCAGAACTCAGAATTCTGAATTTATCAGCTATTTCCAATTTTAAAACCCATCGAAGTTTTTTCCTGTTTTTGTGCTACGATTTCATATTCTTTTACATCATCAATTATAATGGCGGAAATCATTTCAGGTGTTCTTTGTTCTGAGGGCATTGCAGCCATACGAAGGTTCTGGTGTTTTATCACTTCACCTGAAATATTTCTTATCGTTCGTGCATTTCCGAAATATTTATCTTTCGAGTCGTAAAGAATAGTGAAATATTTTCTCAGGTGTTCTTCAGCTTCTGTATTTAGTTTCAGATTTTCTTTTACAATCAAAGTTTTAAAAATATCAAGAAGTTCTTCTGGTGAATAATCATTAAACTGAAAAGTCCTGTCAAACCTTGATTTCAGCCCGGGATTCGATTCAAGGAATTTTTTCATATTGTCAGGATAGCCTGCAACAATAATAGCAAGTTGTCCGCGCAGGTCTTCCATATTTTTTAAGATCACTTCGATAGCTTCCTTCCCGAAATCGTTATCTGAGCCGTCTGATAAGGCATATGCTTCATCAATAAACAGAACGCCATCTTTTGCCTCATCAATCTTTGCTTTGGTTTTTAAAGCAGTCTGTCCGATATAACCTGCAACAAGCCCGTCGCGTCCACATTCCACAACGTGTCCACGTTCAAGTAAGCCAAGAGCCTTATATATTTTACCAATGATACGGGCCATAGTTGTTTTGCCGGTGCCCGGATTACCTGTAAATACAGTATGCAGCGAGAATTTGTTCAGAACATCTTTGCCTATTTCATGATAATAGAGAACAAGTTTTATCAACTCATAAATCTCTTCTTTTATATTCTTTATGCCTACAAGCTCATTCAATTCAAGAAGCGATTCCTTCAGCAGATTCTCATTTACCTTAAGTTTTACTTTTGCTTTTTGTTTGGCAAGGAATATTTTTTCAACATCCGTTTTTTCTATCGTGGAAAGAGTTTCGTTTGGAAGTTCCTTGATATTCGGGTGATTCATCAAACGCAAGCCTAAATTCATTTTTGCTTCATCAATAATAGAATAGGAGTAGCGGGCATTTCCAAAAGTCTTATCACGATTGCGATACGCCTCAATGAGCATTTCATTAATATAATTTCGCGCATCATCGGTGAGTGTTGTATTGCGCTTCTTGCAGGCAAAATCGGCAATCTGCAAAAGTTCTTCCGGTAAATAATCTTCAAAATGAAAATAGTAACTGAAGCGAGAATGAAGCCCGGGATTTGATTCAAGGAATTTTTCCATTTCTTCAGGATAGCCTGCAACCATTATTGCTATATCACCCGGCCCATCCGACATTTCTTTAATGAGAACTTCAATGACTTCTTTTCCGTAATCTTTGGAATCATTATCGGAACGGTATAACATGTATGCTTCGTCAATAAAAAGAATTCCACCACGAGCTTCATTAATTTTTGCTTTTACTTTTGGCGCTGTTTGTCCGATGAATTCTCCAACAAGGTCGGCACGGTCAACTTCAAGAACATGACCTTTTGAAAGCAAGCCCATTTTGCAATAAATCTTTCCGAGAAGGTTTACAACCGTTGTTTTTCCTGTTCCCGGATTGCCGGTAAATACGCTATGCAGCGATATTTTTTCATTGTCGGATAAACCTTTCTCTTTGCGAAGCTTAATAAAATCAAGGTATTTGACGTGGTCGTGAATTTTATTTTTTATTTCAGATAGCCCGATAAGTTCATCAAGTTGCTTCATTACAGCTTCGAGTGTAAGCTCATCCTGAACAGGTTTATTAACTTGTTGCCTTGAAGTTGAAGATGCTGTATTGTCACTTGTTGTGTTAACATCTTTGATTCCTTCAACCTCTTCATCGCCCACTTCAAAAGTGATTGAAGCTACAAGTGTATCCATGAAAACGATTTCAAGGCGGTAAGCATTATCTTTCCATGAGCCTGCTTTGTCGCTTCCCCAACCTACGGTAGTTGTAAACACATTGCCCTGGTTGTTTTTTTCAAAATATTTAAGTGAATCACACCTGCCTTTTAGCTGGCCTGCATCATCAAGAAAGTTAAAGAAAAATTCACAAAACCAATCCTTGCTGGTTTTTATCTTGTATGACATTTCGAGCCATACATAAGGCGTTTCGCTTCTTTTGAATTTAGTGAGGTATTTACGTTTACCCTGATCGATGTTATCACTGTAAGCAGGATATAACTTTAATGATTCAATTGTGAAATACGGATTATTTTCTGATGTTACCAAACCTACATCTTCAACATAGAATTTTTGAGTACCTACAGGTTCATCGTCAATATATGCTTCCCATTCGTAATTGCCTTTTCCCCAGTATGCGCCTATGCTTTCCATTCCCCAGCCCTGACGGTAATATACAATGTTATCTTCGGGTTTTATGGTGCGAACTTCTTCAAGTTTACATAATTCATTTCTTTCTTTTCCATTTAATGAGAAAGCTTTTAAACAAAGTTTGGCTTCCCATGATTCTTCATCAAAAAATTTATTGTAAAAAGAAAGTTCAGCGCTTATGTATGTAGCTTCCTGTTTGTCGTACACACGACGATATTTCTTAGTGCTATCGATCATCCATTCATCAGCGCCATATATTTTTATTTCTTTGAATTTAAATTTTTGGTTGCTGGTTGGTTTTTTGTCTGCCATAAATTCTTTTTTGTGAAGAATTGATATGAAAGTGAAAATTACGAAAATCTTTTAACTTAATATTTGATTTTATCTACTTTATTTTTCCATTCAATAAACGGTGCAAGCGTTTCAGGATGCTCAATGTGTTCTGTGATGATTTTTCTTTTTTGATATGGAATATTTATTTCTTCATAAATAAATGAATCGTCAAAACCAATATTGGCGGCATCTTTCTTTGTTCCTGCAAAATATAGTGTTACCGGACGTGCCCAGTAAATTGCGCCAAGGCACATGGGGCAAGGCTCGCAGCTTGCATAAATTTCGCAATCATCAAGCTGGAATGAATTTAATTTTTTACAGGCTTCGCGAATGGCAATTACTTCAGCATGAGCCGTAGGGTCGTTTGATGACGTAACACTGTTGACTCCTGTACTGATAACTTCTCCGTTTTTCACGACCACTGCACCGAAAGGTCCGCCATTACCTGATTTCACGTTATCGACTGCAAGACGGATGGCCTGTGCCATGAATTTTGATTCGTATGACATATTAATTTTTTATAGAACGATTTTAAATTTTATCACTCCGTATTATTTTTATTAGTTTTGATATTTGAAGTCTTTTTCTTGCATCATAATCAAAGTAATCTCCCATAAACTTTGGAATACTTTCTTCTCTTTCACCTAACCTAAGAATTGGTATATACTTATCATTTGAAACTCTTTTAAATAAATCCTCTTTCAAAACAGAAAATTCATACCCAACACCACCTTTATTATTTTCGGCTTTTTGTTTGTATGTAGATGTAAAAACAACTAATACTTTATCTGCTTTTATAATAGAGCTTTTCATAGTTTCAAACATAGGCATACCAGCATGAAAATCATTTTGGTCTAAAATTACTTTGAATTTACCTTTTTGAACAAGTTTGTCAGCAATAGATTTTACCCACCTTTTATGTTGTTTATTATCATCATCCCAAGAATAAGAAATAAAAACAGTAAGCGGTTCATCTTTTATTTGCTTTCCTGTTAAAATATAATAAACTAATTTTGTATCTCTCGTTAATTTGCCAGCCAATTGTTTTTTTAATTCTTCAAAACTTAAACTTTGAAAAAAGGGAATATTAAGGCTTGTTTTATCAATTTGAATATTATCTAACAACTTACTCTCAAAACCAAAACCACTGTTGCCAATTTTTTTAAGTTCTCTTTTAATACACTCCTTTCCTTTTTCTGTCAAAAATATTTTTAGATTGACTAAACTTAACGGAAGCAAATACCCGCTTTGTTCACCTGGTGTAAGATAAAAATTATCACACTTAATGATTCCCTTTTGCTCCAAATCTTTTATAACTATTATAAATATTTGAATAGAGCGATTTATCCGGTCTAAAATTATTTCAATATCCTCTTTATTCTTTATGTCTCCATACTTATCTAAGTAATTTAATATTTCATCTCTTGGTATCATTTCCCCTCCACAATTTTAATTAACTATAGTCCCGTTAGGGACTTAATATTTATAAAAAACCTACAACACACTATTACAAGTCCCGTAGGGACGGTATATTATTTATTTTCTACAATTTTTATTTATTCACAAATTATATTTTATTAAGGTGTTCATGAATCGCTTATTTTTTATTTTCAATAATGGCAATTTCATCCTCTGTTAAATCATAAAGTTCATAAACCAGATTATCAATTTGCGTATCGAGCGATTTACATTTTTGTTCGTAAAAGTTTTTGTCTTTATCGGTTTTTGCTTCTGCAAATTTTTTCTTGCTTTCAAGCATTTGTTCAACTAAAGTAACGGTATGGTCGTGTCTTTCTTTTTCGGATTTTATAGAGAAATCAATAGTTTTTATTGGAATAGAATGTAATTCATATAATCCAATTGTAGGCATCTTATACTTATTGCAATACCAATAGTTTAATAATTTTGAATTTAAAAGCCCGCAAATATATTTTAAAGAATGTTTTTTATCCCAAGTTTCATATCTTGTAACATTTGTTGTGTCGAGAAAATAATTTTTTTCATTATCATAAGCAACTAGAAGTTGCATTGAACTATTAACTCTTTGTGTTATTAATTTTTCAGGTACTTCAAAAAATGTTTTTGAATGAGGAAGACAGCCAACTTTTTCTTTCATTAAATCTGGTCGGTACCAAATATATTCATTATCCCAATTCAATTGGTATGATTTAATATTCCTGCCTCTGAATATTTTATAACAATCATTGTTTTGCTTTTCTTTTAAAATAAATTTTTTATCATCACTGGTTTTTATTCCTCTTGAAAATTGTATTATCTTATCTAATGATTCTGTATTATATTTTAATCTTTCATAGATGCCGCTCTTTTCATTATTCCATTCTAAGTCAATTTGAAAATTATCATTAATCCATTCATCGGATTTTATCTCAAATCTTTTAGAAAAATCCTTATTTAATACTTTGATGGTTTTATTATTTTTTGAGCAAATCAATATGATTGTGCTTACAATAACTTTTTCAAAAACTTTAAATCCCATTTCTGCAATTTGTTCAATCGCTTTTTCATTTAGTAATTTTTGACGAAGCAATGAAAAACTTTCGGTAGCAAGCCATGTATGAGGTACTATGAAACCAAATTTATAAGAATTATCATTTACAATATTTAAAGCTTTCTCAATAAAAAATGAATATAAATCACTTTTATTTTTACATGTCCTAAAATTCTTTTGAAAATAATTTCTTTGTATTTCAGGAATAGATACTAAATTAACGTATGGTGGATTTCCGATAATCGCATCAAAACCACCTTTAATTTTTCTTTTAAACGGAATCATTGGGTCGTTCACCTCGTTTGTATCATTATCCCGTTCTTCATCAATGCCAACATCAGGGATGAAGATATATCCTTTCTCCGTTTTATTTTTAAATACTTCGGGAAAAGCGGTTTCATAATCCATAGGATTAATTTTTCGTTCTTCATCGGTTGTAATAGAAGGGTTTTGTTTTAAAATATCCCTGCCAATTAATGAGTTTCCGCAAATAATATTTTTTGAAAGGTCTGGCAGTACTTTACTAAACATAACATCCTGCCTGTTTTGCGTACTACCTATGGTTTCGTCTTCGAGTAATTTTAAAAACAAACTTAACTGAGTAACTTCTACGGCTTGGTAGTCTATATCTACGCCGTAAATGTTGCTTAGTAATATATTTTGTTTTTTCTTTAGTGTTAAATTCCATTGACCATCGCGGTATTCGCACAAGCCATAGCCTTCGCTTCTGCCATCAATTGCTGTTTTGCCTTTTAGTTTTTCATTATAAAACTTAGTATGATATTGTAATAAACATTCGTAAGCGCCAATTAAAAAACTTCCACTACCACAGGCAATATCAGCGAATCGCATTTCCGAAATTTGCTCGGGAGTTTTTCCTTCAATTAATTTACCAATGGTATTATTTATAATATAGTCGACAATATATTTTGGTGTGTAATAAACTCCACCCGCTTTGCGTACTTCAGGCTTTTCTTCAATCTGTACTCTTTTATCGGTTGCATGAACTTCTTTTCCTAAAAACCTTTCATAAATTGAACCTATAATATGTATAGGAATTTCATTAAAAAGAAAGCGGGAATTCAAATGACTTATTCCTTTGCATATTTTTAAAAACTCGTTTTCTTCAGCACCGATAAATTTTTGTTCATCAATAAAATGTTTTTTAAACACAACGCCATTATATTTAGCATCAAGCCTGCGACAAAGCTTAATAAAATCTTCCCATGTGTTTCCTTTGTCGCCAAGGTAGCTGATGTAATGTGTCGGCTCAATTAATTTGTCTTCAAGAAAACGGATAAATACAAGTCGGTCGATGGTTTTTTGTGTTGCTTCGGTAAGTTCTTCGCTGGTTAATCCATCATCATTTTTTTTAAAGGCTTTTGCCAGCTTTTCACGTATAATATCAATTTCAAGTAAAAATGCATCATCAATAGTTTGACTTGTTTCGTATGAAAGCATTGTTTTTCCTGCTGCTTTGCCTTTATGTTTAGGCAAGATCTCTGCAATTTTTTCTATGGAATTATTTGCAACAGCTTCGCGCGAAAACAACCAGTATATTTCTGCAAACTTTTCTTCGTTGATATAATCGCTGTAATGATATTCTTTATAGCATTTCTTTAATGCGTTATTAATATCAGCGCCATATCGGCAATCAAGAATATGAAATTCTTCGAAGTCGGTTAATATTCCAAGTGGAGTTTGTTTGTGCCAGCCATAACGTATGGTTTGGAAATAATCATCAGCGTTTTTCAAATCTCTCGCTGGTTTCTTTGCTTCAACAAGAAATTTGGGCTCTCTGTAGTTTGGTGCAAGCGAAAACGAATAATCTGCACGCTTTTGCGCTCCTTTTACTAAAACTCCTTTTTCAACTTTTACTTCCTGTTCATAAGGATTCTTTTGTGTGTCATGTTGCACATCCCATCCTAGTGCAATAAAAAATTTATCAATATAATCCTTGCGAACTTCTGCTTCCTGGTAATCCTTCGACAAATAATATTTCTCGTTTGCCTTGAAATCTTCAACAAGTTTCTTTATTTGTTCAAAAGCAGTTTCAAATGTTTGTTTCATTATTTAATTGACTTTTTACTAATTTTCAAATGTAAATCTTTTTGGTTTTTTATATCAACGTTTTCAAAATTATTTCACAAGCAAATTTAATTTCTTCATCAGAAATAATAAGTGGTGGCGCAATGCGCATGCAGTGCGGAGCAAAAAGGAACCAGTCGGCGATCACTCCGTTTTTGATACATTTTGAAATGGCTTTTTGATTGGTTTTTGCATCAGCAAGTTCAACAGCAATTAATAATCCTTTTGCCCGGACTTCCTTTATTTTTGGATGTTTCAATAGCTTTAAAAATAATTCACTTTTTTGTTTTGCTTTTATATAAAGCTTTTCATCAAGTATTAAATTCAGGTTAGCTAATGCAGCAGCACAACTTACAGGATGTCCGCCAAATGTGGTGATATGCCCGAGTATGGGATTGTTCGTTAAACTTTTCATTATTTCCTGCGAAGAAATAAATGCACCCAGGGGCATTCCTCCACCCAGGCTTTTGGCAAGTGTAAGTATGTCGGGAATTATTCCATAGTGTTCAAATGCAAACATTTTTCCTGTGCGACCCATTCCTGCCTGTACTTCATCGAGTATAAGCAGCGTGCCGGTTTCGGTGCACTTCCGGCGAAGTTCTTTCATGAATTTGTTATCGGGGATAATTACTCCAGCTTCGCCTTGTATCGTTTCGGCAAGTACACAAGCGGTTTTTTGAGAGATACATTCCAAATCTTTGATATTATTGAATTCGATAAAACGAACATCGGGAAGCAACGGACGATACGCTTGTTTAAAATCTTCACAACCCATCACACTCAGCGAGCCGTGCGAACTTCCATGATAAGCATTTTTGAAAGCAATGATTTCACCTTTTCCGGTAAAGCGTTTTGCGAGTTTCAGGGCACCTTCAATAGCCTCGCTTCCTGAATTAACAAAATAAACGGATGATAAAGATTCGGGTAAAATTTCACTTAGTTTTTTCGCAAGTTGCACTTGAGGCGCTTGAATGTATTCTCCATAAACCATAAGGTGTAAATATTTTTCAAGTTGCTCGTTTATGGCTTTAATGACTGCCGGATGCCTGTGCCCTGTGCCGCTTACAGAAATCCCGGAAATCAGGTCGATATATTTTTTGCCATCTTTATCATATAAATAAATTCCTTCGGCTTTTTCTATTTCAATAGCAAGTGGACTTTCGCTGGTTTGTGCAAGATGACGAAAGAATAATTCGCGTTGTGTCATGTTTTTCTTTTTTATCAAGCAATAAAAATATGAATTATATAATTATAATGACAGTGAATTCGTTGAAATATTATTTGTGGGTTTCATGGTATAACTTTTTTAGTTTATATTTGTATATTTGTATCTAATCTTAAGAAGGATGAAAAAGTTTTTCTTAATCATATTTATCCCGTTTATTTTTGGAATAAATCTTTCAAAATTAAGCGCTCAGAAAATTGGTCCATCCGATTATAATACCATTTCTGCCGGTATTAAATTCGGATTCATTCCGTTCTATGGCGATGTAAGGCAGTTAAAATATTCTACCGATAATCAATACAAAAAAGCAAATTCAGGTTTTGCATTTGAAGTATCAAAAAATTTTAATCATATTATTGGTGTAAGAGGGAATGTTCTTTTAGGAGGTTTATCGGGTTCCACGCCTAATTTGAATCTTCACTTTAACTCAAAATTCAGTGAATATTCTGTTTCTGCTTTAGTGAATATAAATAATCTTATTTCACTTTATCCTAAAAAAGAAAAACTGATCAACACATATTTATTCCTGGGTACAGGATGGGTTAGATACAGGTCAAGAGTGTATTCTTTCGATGAAGATAATTATGTAATAGGATACGGATGGGATTCGCTTGGAACAACTAAAGAAAAGAAAATGACCAATATGGTTTTTCCTGTTGGTGTTGGAGTAAAATTTAAAGCCGATCCTAAAATTGATATCGGTATGGAATTCACACTTCATTTGACAACAACCGATAAGCTGGATGCATGGAAAGTTGAGGATTCCTATAACGACAGGTATAGTTATATAGCAATAAGTTTTTTATATAAAATTGGTGAAAAGAAAGAATATGTAGATTGGGTAAATCCTGTAATGGATACCACTGCTTTAATTGCTGAAAAATCAAATAAAGAAAAGGGAAAAATTAAAGTAACTGAAGAAAAGAAAAATATTGCAGAAAACAAAAAAGAAAATGTTATTGAAAGTAAAGAAATAAAAGTTGTTGAAGAAAAGAAAATAGAAAAGAAAAATATTGAAAATGAAAAAGTAATTGCAGAAAAAAAACAGAAAAAAGAAGCTGAAAAGAAAAATGAAAATGTGCAGGATGAAAAAACCCCGGAAATTAAAACTTCTGAAAAGCCTGTAACTGCTAATGTTGATACAATTAAAAAAGAAGAACTCAAAAAAGAAAAAAATAAAGTTGCTGATATAAAGAAACAGGAAAATGTCGTAGCTGAAAAATCCAAGGAAGAAATTAAAAATGAAAATATAAAGACTGAGCCTGAAAAAAAGAATGAAAATAAAACAGGAGTTAAAACTCAAGAAAATCCCAAGAAAGAAAAAGTTGCAGAAAATAAAAAGGTTGAAACAACTGTTTTAAAAGAAACAAAGGCTAAAGAAAATAAGAAGTCAAAAACCAATGTTGTTGAAGAGAAGGATTATTACATTGTTGTAAGTTCACATAAAACAAAGAAACTGGCTCAGGAAACAATAGATAAACTTGTTGAAAAAGGATATACTGATGCGCAGATCCTGGGAAAGAACAGTTCAGGAATGTGGCGCGTGAGCATAAAAGGATATGATGATTTTGAAAGTGCTGTAGCTGATTACAAGATAATTAAAAAATCGTATACATCTTCAAAATTATTACAAAAGAAAGGTGATTTTTTTACTGATTTTACAAGTAAAGCTAAAGCTAAAACTCAACCTTCACAGCCTAAAACAACTGATACTACGAGAACAAAACCTGTTGCGGAAACTACAAAACCAACAACTGTTATTCAACCCAAAACAGAACAACCAAAAGTAAATAACGAAAAGCCTGTAACGAATGTTGTTAAAACAGACACTGTAACAAAACAAGCAGCAGCTGCAAAACCAGTAAACACAACTCAGCCCACAACTGTTCCGCCGAAAACGGTTCAACCCATTACTAAACCTGTAACGAATGTTGTTAAAACTGATACCGTAGCAAAACAAGCAGCAACTGCAAAACCTGTAACTACAACTCAGCCCACAACCGTTCCGCCTAAAACGGTTCAACCCATTACTAAACCTGTAACGAATGTTGTTAAAACAGACACTGTAACAAAACAAGCAGCAGCTGCAAAACCAGTAAACACAACTCAGCCCACAACTGTTCCGCCGAAAACGGTTCAACCCATTACTAAACCTGTAACGAATGTTGTTAAAACAGACACTGTAACAAAACAAGCAGCAGCTGCAAAACCAGTAAACACAACTCAGCCCACAACTGTTCCGCCGAAAACGGTTCAACCCATTACTAAACCTGTAACGAATGTTGTTAAAACAGACACTGTAACAAAACAAGCAGCAGCTGCAAAACCAGTAAACACAACTCAGCCCACAACTGTTCCGCCGAAAACGGTTCAACCCATTACTAAACCTGTAACGAATGTTGTTAAGACCGATACCGTAGCAAAACAAGCGGCAACTGCAAAGCCAGTAACTACAACTCAGCCTACAACTGTTCCGCCTAAAATAGAACAACCCAAAATTGAACAGCCTAAAGTAAGTACCGAAAAACCTGTTGTATCAGAACAACCTAAAGTTGAACAACTACAAACCGAGCAACCAGCAACTGCTGTTATAAAGAAAGATACAGCTGTTATGCAAAAGGATACTGTAAAAATAATTGAAAAAAATATTTTTGTAATTGCTGCTTCATATCCAACAGAGCAGGAAGCGAAAGATGCAGCAATAGCTTTAACTCAAAAAGGATTTAAAGATGCAGGTGTTGCAGGTAAAAATGAAAAAGGTGAATTTTTAGTTTACTATAAAGTTTTCGATTCTATGGATGCTGCTTTAACCCAGCTTAAAGTTATTCAACGTATGCTTAATCCTTCTGCCTGGATTTATGAAAAAAAATGATTAGCATAAAATTCTCCATTCATTAAACATTTAAAATGTTACCTAACCAGCGAATTTTCGTAAGGAGTTCTGTTAATCAGCGAGCGACCTAAAGTAACTTCATCGGTATATTCCAGGTCATCGCCAATAGCAATGCCTCGGGCAATGGTAGTAATGGTGATGTTGAATTCTTTTAGCTTTTTATAAATATAGAAATTGGTGGTGTCGCCTTCCATTGTAGCGCTAAGCGCCATGATTACTTCCTTCACTTCTCCTTTTGAAACTTTATCAATCAGCGATTGAATAGTAAGATCGCCGGGACCGATGCCGTCCATAGGCGAGATGATGCCGCCAAGAATATGATATATGCCCCGGTATTGATTTGTGTTTTCAATAGCCATTACATCGCGAACATCTTCTACCACGCAAATGACTCCATGATCGCGCTGCGGATTACCACAAATTAAACAAGTTTCAGAGTCGGAAATATTATGACATGATGTACAATAAGTAATTTCTTTTCGCAACCGAATCAGAGATTCACCTATAGCAGTGCTGTAATTATTTTCTTCCTTGAGCATGTGCAACACCAGTCGTAACGCTGTTTTCTTGCCTATGCCGGGAAGTTTCGACAGCTCGTTTACCGCATTCTCAACTAATTTTGAAGGGAAATTGTACACGTTAAATTTATTTACAATGCAAAGTTAATATGTTTTTTGTTTGCACTGACAAAGCCTGAAAAGAATAATTATTTTTGCTTCACATTCACAACTATGAAACCTGTTTATATTTTACTTTGTTTTATAGCGTATACCATTTTACTTTTTTTTGTAACATGGCTCACGTCGCGCAAAGCGAACAACGATTCGTATTATGTTGGAAATAAATCTTCGCCATGGTATGTTGTTGCATACGGAATGATTGGCGCTTCGCTGAGTGGCGTTACATTTATGTCGGTGCCCGGATTGGTAGGCTCACAACAATTTACATACCTGGGTCTGGTGTTTGGTTTTCTGATTGGATATACTGTAATTGCAACCATTCTTTTGCCTCTTTATTATAAATTAAACCTTACATCTATTTATGCATACTTGAATAAGCGTTTTGGTTTCTGGTCGTATAAAACTGGAGCATTTTATTTTCTTTTATCAAGAGTTGTTGGCGCATCGTTCCGGATGTTTTTAGTGGTAAATGTTTTACAGGTTTTTGTTTTCGACCACTGGGGAGTTCCATTTGGTTTAGTGGTGGCGATATTTATAGCATTGATAATTTTATACACTTTTGAAGGTGGCGTAAAAACGATTATCTGGACAGATACATTGCAAACGACATTCATGTTGCTTGGTGTATTCATGTCGATTTATTTTATTTCAAATGAACTGGGATTAGGTTTGGGTGATATTTTTTCTAAGATTAGTGATGCAGGCTACACAAGGATTGCAGAAACCGACTGGCACAGTAAAAACTTTTTTCTGAAACAATTTTTAAGCGGAGCGTTCATTGCTATTGTTATGACAGGACTTGACCAGGAGATGATGCAGAAGAATATCAGTTGTAAGAATTTACGCGAAGCACAAAAAAATATGTTCACTTTCAGCGGGATTTTAGTTTTTGTGAACCTGATGTTCCTTACACTTGGCGCAGTGCTATACATGTATGCTAATTCCAAAGGCATTGCTATTCCGAAGAAAACTGATGACCTGTTTCCTGTTATTGCTTTTAATTATTTAAGCCCTTTGGCAGGATTGATTTTTATGGTTGGATTAGTATCAGCAGCGTATCCCAGCGCTGACGGGGCTTTAACAGCACTCACTACTTCTTTTTGTATCGATTTTCTTGGATTCAAAGACAAAAGCAAATTAGATGAGAAACAGAAAAAGAAAGTTCGCTATATGGTTCATATGAGTTTTGCCACAATATTATTGATTGTTATTTTAATATTCAGGGCGCTGAATAATGAAGCTGTTGTTAATGCCATTTATACTGCTGCCGGATATACTTATGGACCGTTGCTTGGGTTGTTCTCGTTTGGACTATTCACGAAATTTTCAGTGAAAGACAAGTATGTTTGGATTGTTGCAATCCTGTCGCCATTATTATGTTATTTTCTAAGTCTTTATTCCGAAGTTCTTTTTAGTGGTTATAAAATGGGATTTGAATTATTGATTATAAATGGAGCGCTAACATTCTTTGGATTACTTATACTAGTGAAGAAAAATAAGTAAATGAATAAAAAGCAAGCGCGCCGGGTTCCCCGGCGCGCTTAATGACCAAAACTAAAACTGTTTATTTTTTATAATGCTCCTTCATCATAAGCTTTTTCCCCATGTAGTGCAATATCCAAACCTATCTTTTCTGTTTCTTCAGAAATTTTTACAGGAGTAATTGCATTTATAATAATTAACATAAGATAGGTAAAAATAAAAGCATATATTGAAGCTCCAACTACTGCAATAATTTGTTTCCAGAAAAACGAAATATTGCCAAACCATAAACCATCGGTACCTGATGCATTTACAGTTTGTGATGCAAATACTCCAAGAAGAATTGTTCCTAATACTCCACCAATACCATGTACACCCCATACATCAAGAGCATCATCCCATTTCATTTTATTTTTAAATTGTACAGCAAGATAGCATGTGGCGCCTGCAACAATCCCGATAATGGGCGAAGACCACAAAGGAACAAACCCTGCACAGGGTGTAATCGTAGCAAGCCCGGCAATTGAACCGGTAAGTAATCCTATGAATTTTGGTTTTTTTTCACGCGACCATTCAATGAATAACCATGACATGGTTGCAAAGGATGCTGCTATATCGGTATTAAGAAATGCTAATGATGTAACTGTATCAACGGCAACTTCACTACCTGCATTGAAACCGTACCATCCGAACCATAAAAGTCCACTGCCAATAGCAACAAGAGGAATGCTGTTAGGTGTGGAATTTTTATCAACGCGGGCTCCTACATAAAATACAGCTGCAAGTGCTGCAAACCCTGCTGTAGCATGAACTACGATACCGCCTGCAAAATCAAGAACACCCCATTCTGCTAATAAACCACCACCCCATATCATGTGAACAAAAGGGTAATAAACAAGAACCTGCCATACTGTTAAAAATAAAAAGTATGCTTTAAAATTTACACGATTTACAAATGCCCCGGTAATAAGAGCAGGAGTGATGATTGCAAACATCATCTGGTATGCGATAAAAACAAATTCGGGAATTTTCCCATTTGTATACATCGAACTTGGAGTAACACCGTTTAAAAAAGCTTTATCAAAATTGCCAATAATTCCGCCTTGTCCGCCACTGAAACAAAGAGAATATCCAAAAATTACCCACAATACGGTTGTCCATCCCAATGATGTAAAACTTTGTATCATGATACCAAGAATATTTCTTTTGGTAGCTAAACCACCATAAAAAAAAGCAAGCCCTGGAGTCATAAGCATTACAAGGCTTGTGGCCAAAAGCATAAACCCGGTTGAACCCGGTTCGAGGATGCTTGCATCTAATAAAATATTTGCTAACATAAGTTTAAATTTAAATTGTTACTGATTTTATTTTTTTATAAAGTGAATCCAATTACAAAATATAAATTGCTTGCCTGTGGGTTGGCAATTACAGAAGCTTTTACGGGCAATGTGAATTTATCTGTAAATTCAATGGTTCTGTATCCTGTTACACCAAGATTCACTACACCGAATGTGTTGCCATATGCTCCGGCTGCCGGTGTCATGCCCATAAACAAATCAAAAGTATTTTCTTTACATTTTAATGTATAACCTAATTCAAAATAGGATGAATAATAATTTTCAAGTGTAGAATCTTTTTCTGCATCATATCCCCATGCTCTGTCGTTGCCGTAAACATAGGCAGCTGCTAATACCGATATCGGAAATTTTTCAGTGCCTTTATATTGTAATGAACCTTCTATTGCATGGTTAGTGGTTTTTGAATCATATTTAAAATAATGTGTATTGTTCGGGAAAGTTTCATTGTGAATAAAATAATCCGTACATGCAATGGTGAAATTTTTTAAGGTATATTTTGCGTATAAATCTGCTTCATGGTATGTGCCTTTAGTATTGAATGCTCCCCATATTCCCAATTCAAAACCACTTTTTAAATATGCAAATGTTGGTTGTATACTTGGAGCTGTTCCATAATCAAGCCCACGCCAAATATAACGACTGACAATATCTGTAGAAATATTGATTTTCGATTTTGCCTTTTCGTTTTCCTGTGCATTTAAATAAAAATTCGCTATAGTTAAGTAAAAAAATAATAGAATAAATTTTTTCATATTATGGAATAATTTTGACTACGAAATTATTAAGCAGTAATTATTCCTGCAATCGAGCGGATACTGAAAATAAATAAGAGAAATTCGGAAAGGATAATCAGTATTATACTGATAGTAGCTTATGCTTCGGCAATATTATTCCTGATAGCATATTTTACAAGTTCAACTGTGCTTTTTACGCCAAGCTTCTGCATCATATGATTTTTATGCGATTCAACAGTGCGTATGCTGATAAATAATTTGTCGGCAATTTCCTGGTTGCTTAATCCTTCAACATAAAGTTTTAAGATTTGTTTCTCTCTTCCCGATAAATTTTCTTTTTCATCTTCGGCATTTGTTTCATTAGATTTTCTTACTGTGGAAATATAATTTTCAAGAATTATTTTTGACACCGATTCATTGTAATATTCTTTCCCGGCGTGAACTGCCATAATTGCATTAAAAAGTTCCTGTTGTGTGGTATTTTTAGGAAGGTAACCTTTGGCACCTGCCGCTATAGCATTTGTGATAAATTCTTCCTGTGTGTACATTGAAAGAATAACAATCTTAATTTCGGGGTATTGCTTTGTGATTTGTCGGGTAAGTTCAATTCCTGAAATATCGGGAAGAGAAATATCCATAAGAATTACATCAGGTTTTATGAGTTCGATTTTTTCCATGAGTTCTTTGCCATAACTGGCTTCGCCTGTGATTTCAATTTCTGTAGAATCGAGCAACAGCGATTTTATTCCGTCCCTGACGATTTGATGATCGTCGACAAGGAAAATATTAATTTTCTTTTTGTTCATATAAAGGAATTTTAATATCTATTATGGTGCCTTCTCCTTTTTTACTTTTCATTTCAATAGTTCCGCCAATAACATTAACGCGTTCGTGTATGTTGTAAATTCCGTTTCCCTGACTTTTGTAATGTGAATTGTAATTAAAACCTTTGCCATTGTCTTTAATAATAAGCTGAATATAATTTCCAAGTTCGAACAGTTCAATACTCGCATCGGTTGCCTGGGAATGTTTTACAATATTATTCAACGCTTCCTGCGAAATCCTGTAAAGATAAGTACTGATGCGTTCTTCCAGCTTTTTCTTTAATGGTAATGATTCGAAAATAATATTTATGTTTGATGCCTGTCCCATAAGTTTACATAAATTCCTGAGCGCAGTTTCGAGTCCGAATTCCTTGAGAATAGAGGGCATCAGGTTATCCGATATTTTTCTTACTTCATCAATAGTGGTATTAAACATTTCCTGGACTTCAAGCAATGAATCTTTTGATGCATGTTGAGCATTGATAATGTTTTCAAGTTTTAGTTTTATTGCAATAAGAAATTGCCCAAGCCCGTCGTGTAATTCGCGCGACATGCGCTGGCGTTCGATTTCCTGTCCGTCGATAAGTGCAGATAATCTTTTTTCGCGTTCATCTTTTAATGCTGATTCCACTTCTTTACGTTTTGAAATATCTCTTAAAACTGTTGCATTAATTTTTCTTCCTTTGTATTCAACCAGTCCTTGTTGCACTTCTACCGGAAAATTTTTTCCGGTGTTGGAAATACACAAAGCTTCGAAAGCATGAATATTGAGGTAACCGGTGATTTTATTTTTTTTGCTTAATGGTAAAATAATTTCACTGATTTCTTTTTTCATCAGCTCATCTTCAGTAAAACCGGTAAGGATAGACAACGCATTGTTTAATAAAATAGGTTTGTTATTTTCATGTAAAATTATTCCATCAGTTGTAGCTTCATAAAAATGTCTTAATCTTTCTTCTCTTTCGTGCAATTGTTCTGTTGTGGTTTTTAGTTTAGCAGTCATTGAATTGAACGATTCTGTTAAAGCTCCTATTTCATCTTTTCCCGCAACTTCTACTCTTGTATTAAAATCACCTTCACCTATTTTGATTGCTGCATTTTTAAGCCTTATTATTGGTTGAGAGATGGTCCTTGCAATGATATAAGTTATAGCAAGTATAAATAAAATGAGTAATGTGCTAAGAAAAAAAATATCATTCCTGATTTTCATAACTGGGATCATTGCTTCTTTCAAGTCAATTTCTGCAATAATTGCCCAATTGACATTGTGTATATTTAGTTTGCTGTAAGAACTTAGAACAGGTATATTTCTGTAATCATTAATGATTTCCGTTCCCTGTTTTCCTGATAAAGCATTTTGTGAAGCAGTGGTTTTAACACGTTGTTTCATTAATGATTTCTGAATAAAACGGGAATCACTTCGTAAAAAATAATCCTGTCCAACTAAGTATGATTCGCCTGTTTCGCCCAATCCATTTTCGCTACTGTTTTCAAGCATGATGTTATTAATAGCATTGATTGAAATAAGCAATGAAATATATCCGCATTTTTTTTTCTTGTTGTTTAAAATTGGGGATGATATATAATAAGAAGGAAGATGTTGATTGAAAGGGTCGTTTAGAAAATCAAGGAAAATGGAGTTATTGATTTTTGATGAAGAGTCATTAAGAATTTTAATACATGAATATTGGGGCTTTGATAAATTATCAATGTGAAGCGAATCGTTGGATGTAGATGATGTATAAATAATATGGTTCAACGTATCCGTAATAATAAATTTATCATAGTAATCATAAGCCTTTATATAAAGATTGAAGAATTGGTCATATTCATTAGAAGAAATAGAATATATGTTGTTTGAAATTTCTGTTTTTTTAGTATAAGGCAAGGTTGTCATTTCTTTAACTTCGCTTGTTTGAGCAAATAAATAGATATCCCTGAACCGGTCTGAAAAAAAATCTTCTATCCTGTTTTTTTTTACAACCCTTATGGATGTGAGTTGATCAAATGTTCGGTCGGTTAATGATTTACTTGCCGAAAAATATGAATAAACACCAACGATTACAGTTGAGCCTATTCCCATGATCAGGAATAGAATTATCAGCTTAGTTGCTATTGATAAGTTTCTGAAAAAAATGAGTTTCATTCGAAAATGAATTAATTAACAAATATCAGGAAAGTATCCAAATAGATAATAAAATTTCAGTAAAATACTTATATGTTTCAGTAAAATACTTAAATTGGAACAAATGATTTATATTTGCCACGAAAATAAATAGTTCCACTTAATTATAAACTAAATGAAATCTGGTAAATTTTTCAGGAGTATTACAGCAATGTTGCTGCTGGTACTTTCGTCTACTTGTTCATTTGCGCAGGAAGTAACTACAGGTGGTTTAGCCCCTGCACTTATCAATGACCAGCGTTACAATCGTGCCATTCATATTATGGCAATGTTGCTGATTGGTTTTGGCTTTTTAATGGTATTCGTCAGGAAATACGGACGTTCTGCATTAACTGCTACTTTTTTACTGGTAAGCGCTTCTATACCGATATATTTTTATACAAAAGGAATAGGCATATTTGGCAGTGCCAGCGAAGAAATTGAAAAACTGATATTAGCCGAATTCGGCGCTGCCAGTTTATTGATTGCTGCCGGAGCTGTTCTGGGAAGATTAAAAATGCCTCAATATATTTTACTCGGATTGCTTTTTGTTCCATTCTATATGTTTAACGAATGGGTTGTACTTGGTGGAGGGTTGGGATTAATTCCAGCCGGAACTGTTGTTGATACCGGTGGTTCAATAGTTATACACGCATTCGGAGCTATTTTCGGACTTGGTGTAGCGCTTACAATGACTACCAAGCAGGAATTTGAAAAAACAATCGAATCTGATGCTACAAGTGATCGGTACTCTATGCTGGGGAGTATGATATTATGGGTTTTTTGGCCAAGCTTTTGTGCAGCTTTAGTAACTCCGGAGCAAATGCCTCATACTGTTGTAAACGTAATTGTAGCACTTTGTGGTTCAACATTAGCTACCTATTTATTCTCCGTTTCATTACGTAAAAAAATCAGTATTGCCGATATTGCTAATGCTGCTCTTGCTGGTGGTGTTGCAATTGGTTCAACATGTGCCAATGCAAGTCATACTGTTGCAATGATTATTGGTATTCTTGCAGGGGGACTTTCTACGTTTGGATTTGCTGTAATTCAATCGAAACAACAGAAATGGATGAAGCTGATTGATACCTGTGGCGTTACCAATTTGCACGGGCTTCCCGGGTTAATGGGTGGTTTGGCTGCTTTACCTATAATACACGGACTTAATATACAAAGCCAACTTTCGGGTGTTGGGCTTACAATTCTGATCGCTATTGTTGCAGGAATTATAACAGGAAAGATTCTGCCTATTATGGGAAGAAGAACAGAAGCATACGAAGATGCTGAAGAATTTCTTGATGCAGAATAGTTAACTAATTAAGTTTCAGAAATCTCGTTTTTTTTATTTAAAAAGAAACGAGATTTCTTATTTTTGTATCAAACAATAAAGTTATGAGAATAAGATTTCAGGTTTTTTATTGCGCTATGATGTTGATGCTTGTATGTTCATGTACTTCTTCAATTAACGTGATACATATTGATACGAAAAATGAAAATACCGATAACAGGGAAAGTAAAAAGGATTTGTTAAGTAAAGGCATTTATTATTCATTGCCTAAAACGGTTGTTACTGCAAACGTTACTGTTGAAAAAACGGATAAAATAAAAGGGCCTTATGCTTCATACGCATTAAAATACCTGGGGCTTGCAAATGTGATTGAAGAAAATTCAACTTCTTATACAATAAAATCGTTGACTCTTAGCGGTAAAAGTATTCCTGATGATGAACAATATTATTTTATAGATTGCAGTAAAATCAGAAGAAAATCATTATCGCTGAACTTTGGCGAAGAAGGTATGATAACAGGTATCTGTAAAAAAAATATGGAATTGAAAAATATTTTTCCTGATACATCTGTTGCAGGTGATGACAAATATTTTAATGAACACGAATTCCTTAATTCCAATATTGCCTTAGCTTTCGATACTACCATTGAAAAGATAAACCTGGATTCCACAGTAATCACTAAAAAGAATATTAAAAAAGTTTATGTTACCAAAACTGCTGAACAAAAAGCACAGGAAGCTGCTGCTTTAATTTTGAAACTGGAAGAAGCTAAAATTGATTTGTATGCAGGTTATTCGGAAGTGAACTATTCCAAAGAAACTATTCAATATATGGTTGAAAAAATTGAAAAAATGGAAAAGGAATATATTAACTTGTTTACAGGTGCGGTAGTTAAACACACGCAAAAATATTCCTTTACATATATTCCTGTTAAAGGAAAAACGAACATTCCGCTTTTCCGTATGTCTGATAAATTTGGTATTTGCGATACTTCTGATTATAAAGGTGAGGCTGTTTATCTTGCAATTAAACCTATAGGAAATACCGATGTTCTTAAATCATTTGATGAATCGCGTGCCGATGCGAAAGAAAAAAATCATGGCATTTATTATCGTATTCCTGCCAATGCTTGTGTTTCATTAATTCAAAATGAAAAACAAATTGCATCTTCCGATATATTGATTTCGCAATTAGGAATGATTAGTGAAATGAATAACAATAATGTTAAATCGGTATTCCTTTATCCTGAGACCGGTTCAGTGAAAAAAATTATTTTGGGAAAAGGAAAACCAAAACATTTTCATCATCATTGATCTTTGTAAATTAAACTTCAGGAATAACAACATATAATGTCATCGCAGGATAATAATGTATTCAAACTTGTTATTTGTTTTTTTAAAAATGATAATCATATCCTGTACGTAATTCTTATTTGCAGTTTTATACTTTCAGCAATTTGTATTCACAAAGGCCATAACTGGGGTGGCGATTTTTCGCAATATATCGCACAGGCAATATCAATAAATAATAATTCCATAAAAGAGTTGTATGAGCAGAATAAATTCTCAATGGATCATTCTGATATATTATTAGGTCCATACATGTATCCTGTAGGGTTTCCATTGATACTTAGTGTAGTTTACTTTTTCTTTGGAATGAATTTTATTGTGATGAAATGGGTTTCTACTTTATTTTTTATTGCATCGCTTCCATTGATATATCTTATTTCTAAAAAACTTTTATGCAATGAAAAATATGCTTTATTACTTATTGCCTGTGTTGCTTTAAATAAGTTTTTCCTTGTTTTTACCGATAATGTGTTATCCGATTTTCCTTATTTGTTTTTTAGTTTGCTTGCCATATATCTGATGGAAAAGAGTAATACAGCAATGAAACAACTATTGCTTGGAGTTATTATTTTTTATGCATACATCGTAAGAGATATCGGTATTATACTTCTCCCAACGCTTTTAATTTTTCAATTGCAAAAAATAATAATTGAAAAACAATACCAGAAAAAACAATTTTGGCTTTATTCGTTACCTTATTTTGTATTTGCTGTGTTGTTTGCATTGAACCTGCTAATATTGCCATTTGGCAACGCGAAGCATTATGAAATGTTTTTAAATATAAAGTTTACAGCATCATATTTTAATTATTATACAAATCTTTTTTCCGATTATTTTTTTAATCAAACAATTTCCGTTTACTTATGGATTCCATTGTTTTTATTAATACTTACAGGAATGTTGTATAAAATTAAAAATCGGTTTCATATTTTGTTTTATGTTTTGGGAATATATTTTGTTTGCATTATGTGGCCATCGGAACAAGGTATGCGCCTGCTTTTCCCGATAATCCCTTTTGTTCTTTTTTATATGATACAAGGATTTTTATTGTTAAGCAAAACAATTAAATTTAAATATTTAAATGTTACTTTATTTGTGTTTGCATTCTTTATAGTATTGCAGGGACAACGCGATTCTGTTCGGCTTTCAAGAATAAATACAGACGATGTGAAAACTAAAGAAATGGAAAACATGTATGCTTTTATTAAACAAAACACAAATAAAGATGCAATTATAGAATTTGATAATCCAAGAATGTTAAGGCTTTTTACAGAACGAAATTCGTTTTGCTCTTCTTATAGCGATACCGTAAAAACCTATGCAGATTATGTGTTGTGTGGTAAAAATGAAAAAAATGATTCTCTTATTTTAAAAGAAATTTATTCCAATAACAGATATGTTTTTTATAAAATTATTAAATAAAGGGTTATATAAAATTCAATGTAATATCTAATATTTCCGGTCGGTTTCCTATTCTCAGCTGAGGTCCCCATGCACCATATCCATTGGAAACATAATAATACGTATTTCCTTTTTTTATATATCCATGGCTTAATTCAAAAATTGCATTAGTAATATAATTGATCGGCCAGAGTTGCCCGTGATGTGTATGTCCCGAAAGCTGAAAATCTACACCATTTTTTTCTGCATCCTCCAAATGTAAAGGTTGATGATCCATCAGGATTATTGGTAAATCTTTGTTCACATGAGCAAGAATATCTTCCAGTTTTTTTCTGTCTTTTCCGGTTTGCCAGCGTGAGTCTTTGTCATCACGTCCAACAATATAAAAAGAATTTTCAATACCAATACATTCATCGCGTAAAAGTCTTATACCAATACTTGCAATATATGCCGAACTTTTCATGATACCTCCAATGAATTCATGATTTCCTGTAACAGCATATTTGCCCAGTGGAATATCCAGTTTGCGAAAAGCTGCTCCCATGTCCAGTTCTATAACAGGTCGGGGCACTTCGTCAATAATATCTCCGACAAATAAAACCATATCAGGGTTTAGCTTTTTAATTTTATCTGCAAGAGTTTCTGTTCTTTTTCTTCCAAATAAAATTCCTAAATGTATGTCGGAAACAGCTACTACCCGAAGGCTTTTGTATTTCCCCGCTTTTTTATTGATGTCAAGATTTAATTTTCGGATAACGGGGATTCTTGCATTTATAAAACCTGCAATCTGTAAAACAACAACAATAAATACAGATGTGAAAAAAAGTATTCCTTTTGTATTGCTGCATGAAAAATATAATTTTGAAGGAAGGAAACCTATAAAGTAATCAGCAAGCCTGATAATATCGATACACAGGATGATTAGCAGGAAATATAAAATCGCACCAATCCAGAATGAACTCAGCCAGCTTACCGGGCGCGAAACCCTGAACATATGTGTACGTTCAAGAAATTTTCCGAAAGGGAACGAAAGGGATAGAACAGAAAAAATAATATTGAAAATAAATTTGCTTTTATCATCAGAAAGGCAACTATAGCCTCGTTCATAAATATAAAAATTAAGCAGTGCATATACACTGAAAAATATAGTGAAAAAGATTGCAATCGCTTTTTTTCTCATGATTTACAAATTGCAAAACTTCTCGCTAATTTCCCATAATCTTTTTTGTATATCAGGATTATAAGATGATCTGATGGATTTAATTTCTTTTTTCTCTTTAAAGTATTTTCCGCTTATTCCTTCTGCATCGGGCGAAGATGCAAGCCAAATAGCAGTTTCGGCTCCTTTTTCGGCTGTAATAAGAATGGGATTTATCAATTTCCAGAAAAACCCGAAATAATTATTTTTCATGTCGGTCGCAAACCTTGTTTTTACCATGCCCGGATGAAGGCAGTTTGCAGTAATATTTGTTCCCTGCAACCTTCGGGCAAGTTCGTATGTGAAAATAATATTGGCAAGTTTTGATTGTGCATACACTTTGAATGAATCGTATCTTTTTTCAAAATTCAAATCATTGAAATTAATCTTGCCATAATTCGATGCTATCGATGCTACACTTATAATTCGGGCTTTGGGTGCAGCTTTAAGGTTTTCGAGCAAAAGATTTGTAAGAAGAAAATAAGCTAAATGATTTACGGCAAAGGTCAATTCAAAACCATCAATAGTTGTTATTCGTTTATGATTAATTCCTCCTGCATTGTTAACAAGTACGTTGATAACCGGGAATTTTGTTTTTATTTCTATTGCCAGTTTTCTTATTTCTGCTTGTGATGAAAGATCGGCAATGAATAATTCAATTTTATTATTTTTTGTTTTTTCAATAATTGATTTTAAAACGGTTTCTCCTTTTTCCCTGTTGCGGCATACCAGTCCAAGGGTAGCTCCCATGCCTGCCAGAGCAACAGCTGTTGCCAGTCCCATCCCTGAAGTTGCGCCTGTAATAATGCAGATTTTGTCTTTCATAGTTTTTATGATAAGTAGACAAGGCATAAGTAGTAAGTTACTTCTTATTACTTATGCCTTAGTCTTATAAATAAATATTATTATTATTTTGTTACATTCTTCAATGCTTCGTCGGTAGCATCAATTAATGCTTTGCCACTTATTTCGCTGCCTACAGCATTCTTCATCCATTGCTGTGGAACGATGCTTCCTGATGAAAGCATGCGTTGAATTTCAGTTGAAAGACTTTTACCTTCTACATATTTTTCAATCTGGAAATCGATAAGATGACCTACCGGGTATGCTGATAAATAAAGCGGTGCATCAATCATGTGGGAATATATTGCAAGTATGGGTTCATCTTTTACTCCAAAAACGTCGGCATAATATTTATTCCAAACATCTTTTGCAATTAGGATTACCTGCGCTTTCAATTCATCGGCAGTTGCTGTGGGGTGTTCGTACATCCATTTCCAAACCTGCATGTCAACAAGCGAAACACCCATTATTTCATATGACGACCAGAAATTATCAAGAGCGAACAATGATTTTTTATTTACGTCATTATTTTTATAACCCATGAGTTCCAAATCTTTTTGCTGGAATAAAAATGCAATGGCTTCGGTAAATGAAGTGTTAGGAACACTGCGTAAAATGTAATAATCCATATCGTAAAGGGTGAGTGTTTGTTCAACATTGTGACCAAATTCGTGAACTGCAATATTGTATCCCTTGTAGTCCATTCCATTTTTCCCAACCCTGGTGCGGAGATGAGCCTTTTCGGTTTTCATATCCGATTGCCAAGCATGACCAGCGCCGCGCGATGCATCGACCTGAATCTTGGAAGTAATGTATTCTGCTTTTTCTTTGGTGAATCCAAGTTTTACTAAAATATTGGGAAGGTCTTTTGCAAAAGCTTCTTTGGTCGGATATTTAATTCTTAGAACGCTGTCGAGTTCTGATTGAGAAATAGTACTGCGGCTTTTAAATCCATCATACCAAATATCGAAAGGTTGTAATTTTCTTTTTAAACGTTTGCTGATTAAAGTAGCAACTTTTTTTACTGTAGGCGAACTCATAAAGTCAACAAATATTTTTTCTACTGAAGCTTGTGAAAGCTGCATGTCGCGGTCGAACGCACGTTGAATGTATGTTGGATATTGCGGACTATATTTGTCAATTGCTTTTACTGCTTTGAAATTATTCAGTAACATCTGGTAACGTTCATTTTTTTCGGGAGTTCCTGCAACTTCTTTTGTCCCTTTGTAAAGCTTGTTGGTTATGGGATTCCATAAGTAATCTTTTTTATTTATCACTTCAACAGGAATTTCCTGTGAAATAATTTTCTTCATTACTTCATAAATCATTTTTTGTTTTTCCAAACCATCTTTTTCAGCATACTGTGATTTCAGTTCGTCGCGCAATCCCCAATGTGTTATAAGTTTTAAATCGGCTGGGAAAAGGGTTTTCATTTTGTCGTTAACCAGTTTATCCATGCAGATGTTATATCCTGCAATGTAAGAATCGGCTGCTGTAAGTGCGTTGGAAGCGGCTTGTAGTAAATCAGAAGGAACGCGTGCTGTAAATACATCACCAATTTTTGCATAAGCCCATTCAAGCCTGCTCCATGATTTGCCAAGCTCTTCTTTTTCTTTCAGCGTATAAAAAGGAAAATTCAGAATAACCGTAAATGCAATTTTGTTATTGAAAAAATCATCGTTGAAATGTGCGGAGGGATCGTATGCTCCAAAAGTTTCGTCAATAGGCAGCATATCGCCTTCGTCAAGGTGTAATGGTATTTTGAGGTCTAAACCAATTTTATTGAAATGTCCGAAGAGAACTTCAAAATTGGTTGATATACGGTTGAATAACTTTGTTAAATCATCGCCTGTCGCATAATTTTCAAGGCAATATGCCTTAAATGCAGCAGCATCGCCGTCAGCATCTGTCCATAACGAGGCAGCTTGTTTCACACCTTTTTCAATTCGTGCAGTTTCTTTATCACCGAATTTTGCAATCAGTGCTTTAATGGTTTCGTCGGTATTCATTGAAATTTCAGATTTTGATGGATTTGTTTCTTTTGCAAAGAAATGCGAAGCTTCGGTTTTCTGCAAACATATCAGCAGTATGAACGAAAGTAACAGTAATGTGATGTTCTTTTTCATAATTTAATTTTATTTGATTTCGAGTGTTTAGGTTTTTAAATGTATTATACTGTAATTATATATTAAATAATAATATGCTAAAAGTAATTATTATCTGATAATTATTAACTATTAATTCAACCAACAGCTTTCAACGTTAAACGAATGACTTTTTACCGATAGCAAATTTATAAATATTTACTTCTTAGAAGTAATTAGCCGAAGAATATATTTAGAAATAATTCTTGGTGTATTGATTTTTGTTAATTTTAGCATGAATTATACTCATTCTTATCAGGTTTGCAAAAGCAAAACTGTTTAGAACGAGTTATACCGTACAGAAAACAAAAAATATTTTTGCAAACCTCTTTTCTGTCGGTATAATAATAGAAGAAAAAAAGTTTAATTAGTAGGTTTAAGTCAACTATAATAAATAGAATAAATGAAAAAATATATTTTAATAATTGGAATTATTTGTTTGAATTTCAATATTGGAAATTCACAAAATAATATACAATCAGAGGCTGTTTAAATTTCAATTAAAAAAATATTTAAGAGGATTAACCGCCTCCTG
>DAOQAK010000035.1 GCA_035353855.1 Bacteroidales bacterium
ATATCAATAACTTTGGGTATGCTTGCCTATTTTTTCTCGGACATCAATGATTTATTATATACGTTCTTTTCGTTGTTTAATCACAAGCATTTATTTATCGAACGAAATAAATAATATATTGTACTGCGGAGTTTCTTTATCTGCAAGCTTTTTCTTATATTTGCACACTTTTTATGGCAATTGGCGCTGAATTTAAACCTTATGTAAATTTTTTGCTTTTCATTGCCAGCAAAAACAAATAATTTATACTATTAATTTTGCCGTAAAAACGGTAACAACATTTATTGAAGCAAAGGGGAAATATGCCTTTAAGAAAACTTAGAAACATTGGGATTGCTGCACATATTGATGCAGGTAAGACAACATGTACTGAACGTATCCTGTTTTTTACAGGAGTAAATCGAAAAACGGGAGAAGTTCACGATGGACAGGCTACCATGGATTTTATGAAACAGGAACAGGAACGAGGCATTACTATTGCTTCTGCTGCAATATCATGTTCATGGAACGATTCCCAGATAAATATCATTGATACTCCCGGACACGTTGATTTTACTGTAGAAGTAGAAAGATCATTACGCGTTATTGATGGGATGGTTGCTTTATTCTGCGCAGTTGGTGGCGTGGAGCCGCAAAGTGAAACAGTATGGAATCAGGCCGACAGGTACAAAGTTCCCCGTATCGCTTTTGTAAATAAAATGGACCGTACAGGAGCTGACTTTAATAGCGTGGTAAAGCAGTTAAATAAAAACCTCGATGCTAAAGCAATTGCACTACAACTACCAATGGGCGCTGAAGATAGTTTCGTTGGGATGATTGATGTTATTGAGCGTAAAGCATACACATTTGTAGATAAAGAACGTATCGAATCGGAAATTCCTGAAGAATATAAAGCTGCTGCTGAAGAAGCAAGAAATATAATTGCTGAAAAACTAGCTGATTTTAATGAAGAAATCATGTCACTTTTCCTTGATGAAAAAGAAATTCCAAATGAATTATTAAAAAATACAGCTCGTGAAGCAACATTAAAACTACTGATAACACCGGTATTTTGTGGCGCTGCATATAAAAATAAAGGCATTCAGCTTTTACTTGATGCGATTGTGGATTATTTACCATCACCCCTGGATAAAGGCGCAATTATCGGAACAGATATAGATGATTCGGAAAAAACACGTACAAGAAATCCTTCTGCTCATGAACCTTTTTCTGCTCTTGCGTTTAAAGTGATACACGACCCATTTGTTGGACAACAAACTTTCGTAAGAATTTATTCAGGAACACTGAAAAGTGGATTACAAATTATGAATTCCACGAAAAGAAAAAATGAACGGATCGGACGAATTCTTAGGATTAGCGCAAAAGACAGGGAAGAAATTTTTGAAGCCGGTCCCGGCGATATTGTTGCATTGATTGGAATGAAATTCACTAAAACAGGCGACACTTTATGCGATATGGAACACCCGCTTTTACTAGAATCTATTCATATTCCTCAAACTGTTGTTGAATTAAAAATAATGCCGCCCAAACCCAAAGATCAGCAGAAACTTGGTGAAGCTCTTGGAAAACTAGTAAATGAGGACCCTTCTTTCAGGGTACGTTTTGATGAAGAAACTGAAGAAACAGTTATTTCAGGAATGGGCGAACTGCATCTTGAAATTATTATCGATAGGTTACGACGTGAATTTAATTGTGAAGTTGAAGTTGGCGAACCTGCTGTTGCATTCAGAGAAACAATAACAGCAGAAGAAGAATGCGATTATAAATATGCTAAACAATCAGGTGGTAAAGGACAATTCGCACGTACAGTAATGAGAATTGAACCAAACGAAGGAAAAGGATTTGAATTTATTGATAAAATCAAAGGTGGTGCAATTCCATCGGAATACATTCCTTCGGTTCAGAAAGGAATTTTAAAAACACTGGAAAAAGGCATTATTGCAGGGTTCCCGGTTGTTGATGTAAAAGTGGTATTAATTGACGGCTCCTTCCACCCTGTTGATTCATCAGATATGGCTTTCCAGACATGTGCTTCCATATGTTTTAAACAAGCTTTCATTAAAGCAAATCCAATTCTTTTAGAACCGGTAATGAAAATCGAAATCAACACACCTGACGATTATATTGGCGATGTAGTTGGTAATTTAAATAAACGTCGTGGTAAAATTGAAGCCATGCGCCGTTTCCGTAAAGGTTCACAAAAATTAAACGGATTTGTTCCATTAATGGAAATGTTTGGATATGCTAATCAGTTAAGGAATATATCCAGTGGTAGAGCAAATTATTCAATGGAATTCTTTCAATACATGCCCACACCAAAAAGTGTACAGGAAGACGTATTAAAGAAACTGGAAGAAAAGAAAAAAGCAAAAGCTTAAATAAAATTTATTATGATTATCTCAAGTTGTGGGTTAAAATGCGATGAATGTGAATTCTTCGGAAACAAATGCAATGGCTGTAAAGCAGTAAAAGGTCAAACTTTCTGGGCGTTGGAAATGATGCCAAATAAAACCTGTCCTCTTTTTGAGTGCGCCATAAACCAGCGTAAATACAATGATTGCGGCGATTGCAAAGAATTACCCTGCGAATTATTTTTAAAAATGAAAGACCCGAATTCCACTGAAGAAGAGCATCAGGCATCGCTAAAAGCAAGAGTAGCATTGCTTAAGGAAAAGATATAACGTTTGTTTTTCCGTCATGGCAGAGTTTATCGTTTGCTGTTCGTGTTGTTCTGTTATTCTATTGCTCTATTGCCATAACGTTTTGCTGTTGGTACTAAAGGTCATTAGTAATTGATTAAAAAAATGTTAGCTAAAAACGATTGGCTGCTAAGCATACAGCAGAAGGAATTTTTTCTTGTTAACTGAATTTCATAATTTCAATTAATTTCATTTTCTATTTTCCACAGCAAAAAAATCACCCATTCACCATTTCTCCCATTCATTTCTTTCAATGATTATCCGAATAAATCTGTATCATCAGCTTTTTCCGCGTCAAATCAGCGTCTGATATATGAATCTTTCTATTATTTAAATATTCATACAATAAAAGGATATTCAATTTTTTCCAGGAACAATCCTTTGGCAGGAACTGAATAACCGGCATCGGAGCGATTTTTATTTTCAATAATTTTCCGAAAATCATCAAGACTGATTTTACCTTTGCCCACATCTACAAGTGTTCCAACAATTGCTCTTACCATATTTCTAAGAAAACGATCAGCTTTAATGGTAAATATCAGCATATCATTTTCTTCGTTCCACTCTGCATACATTATTTTACAATTGTTCGTTTTCACATCGGTATGAAGTTTTGAAAAGCTTGTAAAATCAGTATATTCAAATAATATTTTTGAAGCTTCTTTCATTTTTACAACATCAATATTTCCGTAAACGAACCATGAATACTCTTTATTAAAAGGATTTTTTGTTTTTGAAATATAATATTTATATGTTCTTGAAACAGCACTAAAACGCGCATGAGCCGATGCTTCCACATCAATAATTTCCGAAACCGAAATATCTTTACTTAATATTGCATTGAGCCGATAGACAATATCTTTTTTTTCTTCATCCGAAAGTTTTTTATCTAAATCAAAATGCGCAAAATATTCACGTGCGTGAACACCAGTATCTGTGCGGCCTGCACCTGTTACTTCAATTTCTTCTGAAATAATTATTGATAAAGCTTTCTCTAATCCCGATTGAATGGTAACAGCATTATCCTGCGATTGCCAGCCATGGTAATGTGTTCCATCGTATGAGAGCTTTATAAAATATCGCGACATAATTATTTTAAAATCTTTAAAACAAAATTAAGAATTAAACTTTGACATCATTATAATAAAGTATTAATTCAATAAAGCATCTGCTTCTTTTTTAAAGTCATACTGCAAATCTTCGTGCAATTTTCCCATTGCTTTATGTAACCTTTTTATTTGATTCAGGTAAATGTTTTCAAGAGCCACGCTTTTATTTAAGGGCATTTCAGCATTTTTTATTTTCATACAGAAGTATAAAAGTAATTCTGTTTCAGTTTGTGCAGAGCCGGAATATTTTATATATTTATTTGTATTTCTTAAAATCTTACGCAGACTTTTCTTAATATAATATACGTTACTCATATTAATCTCATCAAACTTTTCATCAATCTCGCTTTTTATATTTGTTTTATAAGACTCTTCGTCATGCGCATGAAAAAGCAGGTAAGTTAAAAGTTCTTTATTATCCTTTTTATATTTTGCGAGGCGCATGCAAAGCGCCATCACCCTGGCAGGCGAAAGCGTACCCAATTCATTTTTTATCTCACTAAGCGAAAAAGCCTTCATAAACATTACATAACCTTCAAACATTTTTACAAATATACCCTTTTTATAAGGTAATAGCATTTATAAAAACCCGATTAGGTTTAATTTTATTTTTTTATTTCAAATATTATTATTTTCTTTGTGCCACATTTTTATAAATTAGTAACACAATGCAGGTAAAACGTTTTGGAGTTTCATTAGAGGAAGATATACTAAAAGCCCTGGATGAGTTGGTGATGAAGAATAAATTCCCCAATCGTTCACAGGCTATCAGGAATCTTATTAAAGGAACTTTAGTTTCTGAGAAAGTTGATAAGAATAAAATTGTTGCCGGCGCTATTGTTATTGTTTACGACCATCACAAACGCGAACTGAATAACAAATTAATGCACGTTCAGCACGATTATCACGAACTGATATTATCTACACAACATGTTCACCTCGCCCACGACCTTTGTCTTGAAACTATTGCTGTTAAAGGAAAAGCGCAATCATTACTTACATTGGCCGATAAAATAGTTGGGACAAAAGGTATTAAACATGGAAAATTTGTGATGACCGATATCGAATAATTTTTTTTAAAAATAAAGTAACACGATTATTTAATAAAGTAACATACCATGAATCTATCAAAACATATTATATATATTTTTTTATTAGTCACAACACCTGTTTACATACAAGCACAGCTTCCCTGCATTACAGATAACACAGGTACTCTTGGTAAATACAACGGACAAATTGAAATAAGCAACGGATTGGGCTTTCATAACGAGCATCGATGTATAGAAAATTCTACGGAAATTGCACCGGTATTTACTTTTGGACTTCTGGATAATATGGATTTGGTAATCGGATATCCATTTCTTTTTTCGAATATTCAGGATGATTCAGGCATTACCAGAGTAGCAGGATTCTCAGATATAAGCATTGAAGTAAAATATTGTTTTTACAATAATAATAATTTTTCAGTTGCAATAAAACCCGGCTTATCTTTTCCAATGGGCAAATATGAACAAGGATTAGGCAGTGGAAAAATAAGCAGTTCTGCATTTCTTATTTCATCGATTAATTTATCCCCTGTTGAAATAAACTGCAACATTGGTTATATACAAAATGCAAATAAATGTGGTGATGCACTTAACATTTGGCATTTCTCTCTTGCCGCCGATTATTCAACAAAACAAAACCTACATATTATTCTTAACTCAGGAATTGAAAAAAACCCTGATTCCACCGATAAAACGTATCCGATATTCGGATTAATTGGCATTTATTATTGTATTAATGATAATTGCGAAATAAGTACAGGTTATAAACATGGAATAACTTCAGCTGAGACACAGCATTCTTTCATATATGGTATAACATTAAGATTTTAAATTATGCACATTCCCGATGGATATTTAAGTCCGCAAACCTATATTCCTTTAGCAGCGGCATTTGTAACAGTTACTGCTATTGCAGTAAAAAAAGTAAAAAAGGAGATTTCAGTAAAAAATATTCCCTACCTGGGAATGGCTGCTGCATTCTCATTTATCATTATGATGTTTAATTTACCAATACCTGGTGGAACTACAGGACACGCAGTTGGTTCGGCGGTTATTGCAATTATACTTGGGCCGTGGACAGCAACAGTTGCAGTATCTGTAGCACTTATAATACAAGCTTTAATTTTTGGTGATGGCGGCATAACCGCTATTGGGGCTAATTGTTTCAACATGGCTATTTTTATGCCCTTTGTTGCATTTTATATTTTCAAATTATTCAATGCAAATTCACTAAATAAAAAAAGAGTATTTTTCTCTTCTTTTTTATCCGGTTATATTAGTCTTGTTTTAGCAGCTGTTTTAACTGCGGTTGAATTTGGAGTTCAACCACTAATAGCCACGGATCCTGACGGCAAAGCATTGTATTGCCCATACGATTTATCTATATCAATTCCCGCAATGGCTATAGAACATTTAATATTATTTGGTATTGCAGAAGGCATCATTACTGCATTAATTGTAAGATATTTTCTTAAAAATGAACCGGGAATAATTCATTCAATCCAGAAAGGAGTAGCTAATGAAAATAAATAAAACACAAAAAAGAATATTAATAATTTTAATTGTATTATGTTTGTTGACCCCAATCGGAATTCTGCTTCCTGTGTTTTTTAATGCAGGAGACGCATGGGGCGAATGGTCGGCTGAAACAATGAAAGATTTAATAGGTTATATACCCGAAGGATTAATGAAATATTCTGATACCTGGAAAGCTCCTGTACCTGATTATACGGTAAACAGCGAAGACGCATCCGTTGTTCATCAATCGGGATATTATATTGTTTCAGGAATAATGGGCGCTAGTATTTCATACATCGTGATGCTTTTGTTTTCTAAATTAATTGCAAAAAATGGAAAATAAAATTCCTTCATATCTACTAAACACTGAAGAAATAAATATTCACAGTTTCCAAAGGAATAAACTTCCTTTTATTGACAGAACTATTCACAATTCTGCAAAAGCAATAAAATCAATATACACACAAGCCGAAAACGCTTCGAAAAAAAACATCATTAATGAAATCAATCCTAAAATAAAATTCATATCATTACTCTACATTGCTATAGTAATAAGTCTTGCAAATAATATCTTTTCTCAATTTTTATTAAGCTGTTTTATCCTGCTAATCATTATCTCTTCAAATCTCAACATTTTAAATATCTACAAAAAAATACTTTTTATTGCATTTATATTTGGACTTCTTGTTACGCTTCCTGCATCCCTGAATGTCATTACACCGGGAAAAATTATTTTAAATATTTTTTCTTTTTCCGAATCAACAAAATTCTGGATTTATCATGTTCCCGAAAACATTGGGATTACAATGGAAGGACTCGGAGTTGTAGCATTATTTTTTTTAAGAGTATTAAACTCCGTTTCATTTGCATTGCTTATTGTTTTCACAACTTCATTTCCTGCTTTTATAAAATCATTTAAAATTATTGGTATTCCTGATACTTTCCTGATGATAATCTCACTTGCATACAAATTTATTTTTATTCTTTCAAAAACAATTGAAGAAACTTACATGTCTTTAAAATCAAGATTGTTTGGTAATGTAAAAAATAAAAATATCAGGAGAATAATCACAGGCAGGATCCATTTCATTTACAGGAAATCGAATTTAACTTATGAGCAAACCTATCAGGCAATGCTTTCAAGAGGCTATATGGGAAAAATAAAACTCATATCAGAAAAGAAATTATCGACAACAGATTATATAGCTTTATCAATTGCTGTCACATTCGGGATATTCATAATCATTATCGGGTAAGATGGAAAATATTATTGAATTACAAAATATAAGCTATTCTTATTTTAATAAAATAGCAGCTCTGAAAAACATAAATCTTAAAATAAACAGGGGGGAAATGTTTGCTGTTATTGGTCAGAACGGAAGTGGAAAATCAACCCTGCTTCACATTATTAATGGCTTGATACAAGCAGAAAGCGGGAAATATTTATTCAAAGGAAAAGAAGTAAGTGACAAAAGTTTAAAGGATAAAAATTTCTCATTGGAATTTCGTAAAAGCATGTCGTTTATATTTCAGAATCCCGAAATTCAACTCTTCTGCCCTACTGTTATGGACGAATTATTGTTTGCTCCTCTTCAACTGGAAATTTCAATTGAAGAAGCGAAAGAAAGAGTTGAAAAAACTTTGGAATATTTAGGAATAACCGAATTAAAAGATCGTCCTGTTTACATGCTTTCCGGCGGCGAAAAAAAGAAGGTTGCCATTGCATCATCATTAACAATAAACCCGGAAATCATTTTAATTGATGAACCGCTGGCTGGACTTGACCCAAAAACACAAACATTTTTTATTGAACTAATCCTCGAATTAAATAAAGCGGGCAAAACAATAATCTTCACAACTCATCATCTCGACCTGATAGACCATCTTCAGCCAACAGTCGCAGTGCTTTCGGAAGAACATACTATTCAGAAAATTGGAACAGCTGCAGAAATTTTAACTGATGAGGAATTTTTAATAAGCGTTAACCTTATTCATGAACATATTCACAGGCATGGCGAAGAAGTTCATAAACACTATCATTCACACTATGTCTTTCACAAACATTGAATTTCTGTCTTGAAAAGAAAAGTTATGATTTAAAAATCATAATAGAAATTATTCAGGCTTGTACGAAGTCCAAAATACACAAAGGTGCTGTGTTTATCAGCAACTGAAGAAGATTCCGTTCTATCAGAAACACCAATGGAAATATTTAAATTTGTAACAGGATTAACAAGATAGCTAATTCTAAAATCTTTATACATTAACTTTGTTTTAATACCTTGCCCAATGAAATTACCATATTCATGCGGATGTGTTTCATATGATTCAAAAATATCTTTACCATAGTTTACACCGGCACTATCAGCGCCATACACGGCATAATTAAACTTTAACTCTGCAAAAAATCTTTTGTAATTGTATTTTAAAAATGTAACCGATTCCCTGAAATTCGCTCCCAGCGGATGCGCCAGAGCTTCGTTATAATGCCCATAATTTTGCAGTGAGGTACGGCTTGAATAAGTATATGGACGTACAATATTATACTCTGTTTGAAAATATAAATTCTTTATTCCAAAAATATCAAACGATTTCAACCCGATTTGTTCAGCTTGCTTATTTCCCCACCAACCGCTATCAGACAATACTTCATGAATTTTAAATTCATCAATCATCAACTGACCATAAATAACATTGCTTCTTCTGATTTTATATGAAACATTTAAGCCAAGTAATGCATTATCCGGCGAACCTAGTGAAAATTCAACAGGTCTGAAGAAGATTATTGGATTTAAATAATTAACATCAAATCCTCGATAGCCTGTACTGTCAGCAGCTTTCCAAATTATTGCCTCAAAAAGCCCAACATTCAATCTTCGTGTTATAGCATAACTTAAATAATGAAAAGTTCCATATTTTTTCTTATAACCTAAATCGTATGCATGTGGTGTTTTTAAATCCTGAAACTGTGCATAAAGGTTAACATACTTAAGTCGCCAAACGTTGGTGGTTATTTTAAAATATGGATAGTTAAATGCATTATCTGAAAGTAATAATGAGCGATAACCATCACCAATAAAATTCTTCCCATGCCCAAATTGCAGGTTTACATATTTTGTAGGAGTGTATGAAATATATCCACTAGCCCATGCATAATCAAAACCATCACCTTTAAATTCTTTTATCTGGCCTTGCCCGGGAACCACAATATTATGTTTTATACTATTATCAAGATAATCAATAAACGTTGCTTGGTTTTCGTAAAATGTTGTAAAAAAAGAAAATTTATTTTCTATCGAACCTTCAACCTGAAAACCGCGCGTATTCACAAATTTATTACTACTGCTATCATTTAAATCATTACCTAATTCAAAATTAAAAACCGGATTTATCAATAATTTCAAACCTTCTTTATCAAGACTTATCAAGCTTTCATTAAAAACTTTATTAAAAATTCCATTACAAGCTTTTCTCTTGAAATTACTTCTATAATTATTTTGATTCTTTACCGAGTCAATATTTATTTCTTTATTTACTTCAGAAGTTAACCAAGGTTTAACAGCTGTATGAAAACTATTCCGTGGGAAATATAAACTTCTTGAAATATCATTGTTATAATCGTTAATTAAAGGAAAGTTTAATTGTTGAGAAAATAGCGGAGAAAATGAAAAAAGAATAAATGATAATAAAAGAATATTTTTTTGTTTCATAAAATTTTATTTGTCTTCAAGTACCACTGTTTCTATATTTTCTTTATCACCACATTTATTATTTTTCGATGGCAAAATTGCGTTTTTCAGTCTTCTTAATATCATTGTGATTGGAATCAAATATAAAAGCGTAGCAATAACAACAAGAGTAAGAGTAAGCCAAAATATTCCGATATGCTGTAATTGATAAGCAATTATTATAAATACAATTGTAGAAATAGACAATATTAAAGTAGCTTGCGAATGGGAGTATCCTAAATCAAGTAATTTATGATGAATATGCCCTCTATCTGCTTTAAACGGTGACTGCTGACGCATAATTCTTACAATCATCACTCTGATTGTATCATATAAAGGAAGAAAAAGTACAGCAATTGAAACAGCAGGCGATGACGCAATATAATATTTACCTGTAGTTACAGCATCAGCCTCATTAAACTCAATGACTAATACAGCAATAATAAAACCTATTAATAATGAGCCTGTATCACCCATAAAAATTTTATATTTTCCTTTAGATAAGTTATATGGCAGAAAACCAATAAGTGCTCCTGTTAATGAAAACGAAAGTATAGCACATTGATAATTTTCAACCAAATAAAACCAAATTCCAAATGCTAAAGAACAAACCATTCCTATTGCAGTTGCAAGCCCATCAATACCATCAATTAAGTTAAATGAATTTACCACAACAATAATTACAAACATGGTTAGTATAAAACTAAATAAGTATGGTATTTCAGTTATGCCAATAAATCCGTGCAAGTTTGTGAACCTTACATCGGCAAAAACAATAATAATAGCAGCTGATAAAATTTGCGTAGCTACTTTACTAAATGGAGAGATAACAAAAATATCATCTTTAAGTCCACTAAAAAATATCAACAAACAACTAGCAGCAATAAAAGGTAATTCGGGAAAAGGTGTATATGAACAAAAAATTAATGCCGAAAATTTAAAACCCGCAAAAATTGCTATACCTCCTAGTGTAGGAACTGCACCTGAATGCGATGTCCTACCATTAGGTAATGCACATAACAACTTTGCTTTTGCCAATTTAACAATAGGCGGAACAGACATATAACTGATAATTAAAGCTGAAAGTAAAGCTACAGCAATAATTATCCAATAATCAATATAATTCATTAACATTTCTTAATTCCAAAAAATTTCGCAAATTTACTTATAAAACTCCAATATTTTACGATAAAAAACAAATTATATAAATAATAAATTTATTCATATTTTTTTTAAATATATACAATAAAAACACACAAATCAAGCAAATAAACCAAGTACCTTACTTGATTTAATATTTTTAAATCGGAAATTGTACGTATTTAAATTTAAAAAGTTCCATGTTTTCCAATACAAATACTTTAAATCCCGATTCTCGCAAATCAAAATTTACAAATTAATAAAAAACTTTTTAATAAAAAATGAATGAATTTATAAATGGTAGGAAATTGGGGATAAGTGGTAAGGTTGGGTTGATAGATGATATTTATTTACAATCCTTTCCCTTTTAACATTACGATTATACCCTTCCAGATAATATTTATATCAAGCATCAATAAATTAAAAGATGAAGAATTGATATATTTGTCAATATATTCATATTCGTAAATAGGATTTCCCATTTCAGGAGTTCCTTTTTTAATATGCCCAAGGCCCAATAATCCCCCTCGAATAAGAAACCTTGTAACATTACCTTGTTGCAAATCTCTTTCATAGTGATGGATAGCCAATGGTCTGGGACCAACAATAGACATATCTCCTTTTAAAACATTAAAAAATTGCGGTATTTCATCTAAATAAAATTTCTTCACAAATTTTCCTAAATGAGTTCTTGATTCAGGTGTCCATTCTTTTGAAAATGCATGCCAGTCTCCTTTTGCTTGTAATTCTTTATCAATATATTTTTCTTTAATTAATCTGATTTTATATTTTTTAAATATTCTACCGGCACTAACAGCATTATAATAAAAAAACAAAGGACCTCTATTTTCCGGAATTAATATTCCTTCTATTAAATTAAAGATTAATAGACATAGTAATATTGGAGAACAACATAACAAAATTAAAAAAGACACAATCTTATCAAAAATCAACTTGAATATAGGTACTTCCAATGGTTTTTTTATTTCAAATAGACTTTTATATTTAATCTTTATCTCTTCTGTAGGAGGCTTATATGGAAAAGCTTCCTTGGGTTCTTGATTATTTGACATTTTTTATAATGATTTAATATCTATTAATGAACAATCATAAATAAGTAATTGTAATTATATTATAATCTATCAAATATTTTTACATTAAAGTTCTCTAATATCTTTTATATTCGTAGTATTTCAAAATAATATTAGTAACTGTTTAAAATTTATTCAATAATAATTTTATAGAAGCAATATAAATCATTGCTTGACTAGTTTCAAGTAAATACTCAAAATCTTTACTTAATCTTCTAAAGTTTTCAAACCAAGAAAAAGTTCTTTCAATCAACCATCTTTTAGGACTTACTTTATTGATAAATTGGCACTTTATTTTGGGAGAAATAAATAAAGATAAATCATGTTCTTGCTTAACTTTCTCAATAAGATTACCCCTATAGCCACAGTCTGCATACATACGTTTTATTCCAAAAGTATTTTCAAATAAATTTTTGATTGTCAACTGCGCACCTACACTATCATGAATATTTGCAGGATGCACAAGATTTGATATTATGTTACCTAAAGAATCAACAATAACATGGCGTTTTCTGCCATTGATCTTTTTATTGCCATCATATCCTCTTAATCCACCAATACGTGTTGTTTTGATGGATTGCGAATCAATAATAGCCATTGAACATTCTGCTGGCTTGTTTGACAATATTCTTATCTTCTCTACAAGCATATCGTTGATATATGTGAACATTTCTTCGTCTCGCCACTTTGAAAAATAGTAGTAAACCAACTGCCATTTAGGAAAATTTTTGGGTAAGTGACGCCATTGACAACCTGTAACAAGCAGGTAAAATATCGCATCGAATATAACTCGCAAATCATGTTTTCGCTTTCTTTTATTGCTATCTAAATATTTTTCTATAATTTTCCACTGTGCATCGCTTGAATCGGTAGGGTACATTTTTTTGAAGTTTTGGTCGACCTCAAATAAAATAGATTATCCTATCGGTTCTCGATGTACGTTATAATTTATCTTAACATAATTTTAAACAGTTTCTGAAATAATTTTTATTTACGATCAATAAATGTGATACTTTTGGATTCAACTGATTTAATAACTACTTTTTGAATTTGATTAACAAAAGAAAGGTTATTAAACTTTTTAGAATGTTCAATAATAAAATCTTTATTGAATTTTATTTTTTCAAATTTCATGACAGCATCAATAATATCATCAGGATCTTGTTTTTCAAAATACAAAGCTGTTGATTCATCTATATTAGCACCATTATATGCAATTTGTGTTTCCAAAACACCTCCCTTACCATAAGCAATTACAGGTCTTCCGGCAGCATTTGCCTCAAGTGGAGTTATGCCATAATCTTCCAGTTGAGGAAAAATCAATGCTTTACAATTTGTATAAAGTTTCTCTAATTCTTCGTCATTTACGCCATCTTTAAAGATTATATTGTTTTTTGCTATTGATTGTAAATATTGTTTTTGAGTACCCGAACCAACAATAATTAATTTATAATTTAATTGGTTAAATGCTTCAATAGCAATATCTACTTTTTTATATGGCTCCATTCGGGAAACAATCAAATAATAGTTTTCATCTTTTGCTTCACCAGTATATTTATTCTCTTTAATAGGGGGATTTATTAAAAAATCAGATTCTCTATTATATGATTTTTTAATAGCACTTATAGTAGATTTACTATTTGCTATAAAAATATCTACTCTTTGTGCTGATTTATAATCAATTTTTTTATAATACCAACGTAACAAATCAAAAATTATTTTTTTTAGTTTTCCTGCATTCTTATATTGAGTATATGAGTTTGGATACCATAATAAGCGAAATGGTTGATGACAATACGAAATCACAATAGTTTTTTTTCCATACTTTGCATATTTTGCACCAGTTGTAGTTGATTGCAAAACTACATCATATTTTTTTAAATCTATTGATTTTGCTGCCCATACACCAAAAGGGAAAAAAAGTTTTTTATACGAAAATTCATTCTTGGTTATTTTGTTATACCATGAAGTATGAATTTTATAATTCCTAAATTCAGGAAATGTAGCTTCTGGGTAATATACAGAAGAAAAAATATCAGCTTCAGGAAATGCCTGAATAAAATATAAAAATACTCTTTCTGCTCCTCCCCTGCATATTATTCCATCATGAATTAATGCTATTTTCATTACAAATTGTTTATTATATTTAATAGTTTTTTTGCTGATTTATCCCAATTAAACCTTTTTACATTTTCAGTTCCCAGTTTTATCAAATTTATTCTTTGATTTTCATTGGCAACTATATCTCTTATCGCATTTGAAATACTCTCTATATTATAAGGATCGAAATACATTGCTGCTGAATTACAAACTTCTCTTAAAACAGGAATATCTGACACTAATACAGGGCAAGAAAAACGCATTGCTTCCAAAGGAGGTATCCCGAACCCCTCATAAATAGATGGATAAATAAATGCTATTGCACCTTCATAATAAAATGCTAATTCATCATCTGATACATAACCTAAAAATTTAATGTTGTTTTCATTAACTAATTCATAATTTTTTTTAAAATTTGAATTCTGTGATCCTATAATAAGTAATTCTATTGAATCATCATTAATGTTATTAAATGCTTCTATTAATCTTTTTAAATTTTTCCTAGGGTCAATTGAAGAAACTGTAAGTAGATATCTTTTCTTGTTTTTTTTATTTTCTGTTATATTTAAATTTGAAGACACAGCATTAGGTACTACTATGATTTTATTTTTATTAATTCCATAATAGGATGATATTTCTCCTTTTGAAAATTCACTTACTGTTATAATAGCTTTTGATGAATTTAATAATCGTGGAATTAAAAATTTATAAAATATTCTAAATTTAAAAGAAAATGATTCCTTAAAACGGATAAATGCAATATCATGAACAGTGCTTATTTTGTTATTATAAATTATTGGCGCCGTATTACACAAGTTAATTAAAAGTGGGTTAGCTTTTTTTTTTAAAAAATTAGGTAATTCAAATTGTTCCCATATATGGCCTGAATATTTACCAAAACGAATGAGTTCTGCATTTTCTGGTAGTAATTGATATAAAGAATCTTTTTGGGGAGCTAAAAATATTAAATTTATATCTAAGTTAAGAATAGACTGAGAAATTTCATAAGCAAAGCGTTGTACCCCTGAAATTCTTTGTGTTAAAAAACGAGCATTAATATATACAGTTCTTTTCAAATTATTATTTTTTCAATTTGCCCGAATAAAGAAATGGCAATTTCCTTCGATTATTATTAATAAACGTTCCTAATGATGAATGTAATAATCTTTTTTTCAACAAACCATAATACATATAAAGCTTTCCAAATTCATTTCCATTGTATCCTTTAACTGACTTAAAAAACTCCTTATAGCTATTGATATAATTTATATCACTTTTCCCTTCTAGTCTAAATTTTGTTAACGTTTTAGGGATATATATAAAATTACAATGGTTAAATAATAATCGATGAATAAGTTCCGAATCCATTGCATATTTATATTCTAAAGAGTATACCCCAAACTTATTATATAACGATTTTGAAACGAAAGTAGCCGGATGAAATATTGACATATATTTCCAAATTTTAGAAATCTCAGGAATGAGGGAATATTCATTTTTATTATTAAAATAAGTGATATCTCCATAAAAAACAGCTTCACTAAATCCATTTTCTTGATATGCATTAACTACGCTTTCTATAGTTTCCGGATAGTATTTGTCATCACAATTTAATATTCCAATTATATCACCTTTTGCCTGCTTTATTCCTTTATTAAATGCATCACTTATTCCATTATCTTTTTCAGATTTCCATGCTGTAATTATGTCTAAATTTTTTTTTATAATATCAAGACTCGAATCAGTTGAACCACCATCTACAACAATGTATTCAATATTTTTATAGGTCTGCGATCTAACACTATCAACGCACTCCTGTATATGATCTTCGCCATTATATATAATTGTAATAATTGATACCAATATATTATTATGCATACTTAAACTTAATTCTTATGGTATTTGCTCCATATACTAATAATAACGAAGTTAAAATATAACCTCCATATGCTTCACCATTTAACATGATTAAAATAAATAACCACGAAGCAATGAAAGGCAATGAATCAAATGCTTTTTTAAACAAAAATATAAAGTATAATAAATAGAAAAAACCTAATTGATAAACTATTTCGGCAATCGTTGAAGTAACAAACAAACTATCATTAATTTTGCCTATACCAAAAACTATATTCTTTGATGCAATTTTAAATGCTTTATCTGTGCTTGACAATCTAGATTCCAACGACAAATTATTATCACTTTTTTTTGAAAGCTTTTCAATAGCCTGCTCTTTAATATATGAACTTATGGGTATACCGTATTTACTCTCTGCAAAATTAATAAGGCTAATAACTCCAACTAACGAAACTATTAACCACATAAATACTCTATTCCTAATATTATTATCATTAAAAAAAAATATTATTAAACATCCGAGCAATAATAATAAAAAACCTGATGTTGAAAAAGCTAAAAGAAATGATAATATATAGAATGGAAGTTTCTTATACTCCTTCATTTTAAAAATCAACCAATAAAAACTAAAGCCCAGATTAAAAGCCCATGCACCAGGTTCCCAGAAAATGCTTTGAACCCTAAAATCATTGATAAATCTGTCCGTATATATGAATATATTATAATAACCCTTCCGATCCAATTCGCCACCAAAACCGACAGCGTATCTCACAGGAAATCTTGTAATAATTGAATAATCAATCAGGGATATGGAACCAAACACTATAGCTACAATCGAAAGGATGAAAATAACTCTGGCATATTTATCTAAAATTGATATTAAGTTATCATTAGAGAAGAGAGAGAGAATTATATAGGTAAGCGTAAGATTAAGAACATTTAAATAATTTATATTATTCTGAAAGTTTATAATAGAGCTTAAAATTGGAAAACCTGCTAAAAAAAGAACAAATATATTTGGAATTTGTATTTTAAATGAACTATTCCATAAAAGTAAAAAAAGATAAATGAATAAGCAAATAAACATTATACCCCATACAAAATATTTATTTTCAAAAATAGCCCATGAGCCATTAGCATATACAAATATTACAGCAAGGATATATTCAAATATTTTCAAGAAACGTAAAGGAATCATTGAACTTTCTTTAAAAATTTGGCAGGAGCTCCACCCCAGATTTCATTAGCAGGAATATTCTTATTAACAACACTCCCTGCTCCAATTATAGAATTTTCGCCAATGGTCACTCCTTTCAAAATAATGCAATGTCCGCCGATCCATGCTCCAGATTTTATTACTACCGGAAAAGACTTAATATTGTTATCAGGAATATTGTTTACATAAGGATTCATTCTTTGGATTGGATCGATGGAATGAAAATCCGTATCATATATTTTACAACTTCCGCCCACCAGAACATTATTTTCAATTGTTATGGAATTATAACAAAGAATTGTTGAATTTGAAATTCCCACATTATCTCCAAGCGACAAATTGGAATTTTTATTAACCAAAATAGAGGTGCGAGTGTCGCCACCAATTATATTATAATTTTTTCCACTGCTAATCGTGACATTTTTTCCAATTAATATTTTTCCACGATTCCTTATATAAATGCTACCATATATTGTAGGGAAATTAGCCATCTTTATTCTGGCAATTTTCAAAATAATAAAATTGTAGGTAATCGTTATGAATTTAAAAAAAATAAAAAATTTAATAAAATTTTTAATTTTTATTTTCATGATATTTATTTTAAATTTCTCTTATCTTTTTGAACTTATTTTATTATAACTAATATATTTATTCATTAACTTTCCATTTTATTCGAAATCCTCAATTGCAATCAACAAGTTGATGGTTTTTCGTTGATATTTACTTAGGCTATTATTTAAGGAAGCACTAACCTATCACTGAAAGCAAAAGACTGTTAGGAATCATTTCGTTTATTAAGTATCAATGTCATACCTGGTTTAAAATCAGGTGGACAAATTGAAAACATAAAGTTAATTATACCCATATGTTTTGCTTTATTAATAATATCTGATTGATGATTTGTATATTTATAATCGAAATAGTTACAAAAAGAAAAACCTTCAATTTCAAATCCGCTTTCTATCGCATAATTTATTAGCTCCCTTTTTGTGTATTCCCTATAATGACCTGGATCACTATTGTTTTCTCTAATTAGCATATATGGATTTATACCCCAAAGAAGTTTAAGTCTTTTATGAATGGCTGCTGCATTTGGAGTTTGGATGATGAGTTTTCCGTTTTTATTTAACAAGGAATAAAGAAATTTAAGCACCAAACATGGAGAAGTATATAAATGCTCTAATACTTCGGCAAATACTATTATATCATACAACCCAATATCTTTTCGCCAAAGTTCTCTATTTTGAGCTTCATTAAGATCAAACTGAATCGTTTTTCCAAATGACCGGTTAGAATCTTTGTTAAAACCAAGTTCATCCACTTGACAATTAATCAACTCAGACAACATTTCTGAAAATTTGGAATTTCCGATATCAAGTATTTTTGCTTTATCAAAATTATAATCATGGATTAATTTGTGCAGAACTTTGTATCGAGGTGCATGGTAATGCATATAACCTGTCATGTCATTAAGGTTAATATAATCCATTAAAGTATCTTTGCGCATTGATAATTGTTTTAAAAAAATTAAATTTAAATGATGTTGTCTACTTTTTCGAAAATTAACGACTATTTATCTTTAATAATGATTTATGGAGGATAATATAATTTTCCCAACTTTAAAAAAGGTTTCATATATTTATTTTTTTAAATTCCTTAAGCGATTATCTTATAGAAAATGTCATGCATATATTTAAAATACTATAAATAAAAATCATTTATTACTTTACAAATTCTCTTCACGTTTATATTATCTAATTCATAAAATAAAGGTAATCTCACCAGACAATCAGTATACATATCGGTGAAATTCAAGTTGCGACCATCATGTTTGTCCTTATAATAGGGAGATTTATGGAGGGATAAATAATGAAATACCGCATTAATATTTTCTTCTTTTAGTTTATGTATCAAACCAGTTCTCTCCTCAATATTTCTGCATACCAAATAAAACATATGTGCATTATTTGTAGCAAAATCAGGTATAAAAGGAAGCTTAATAAAACCTTTATTTGCTAATGGAATTAAATTTTGATAATAAGTATCCCATATTTTTTTTCTTTTATTTTGAATATCTATAATATTCTCCAGTTGAGCATATAAAAATGCAGCAATAATATCAGAAGGCAAAAAAGAAGAACCAATATCGACCCAACCATATTTATCTACTTCACCGCGGAAAAACGCAGAACGGTTGGTGCCTTTCTCACGAATAATTTCAGCTCTTTTTATAAATCGTTCATCATTGATAGCAATCATTCCCCCTTCACCAGATATTACATTTTTAGTTTCATGAAAAGAAAAAGCAGCCAAATGACCTATTGAACCTAACGCTCTTCCATTATAAAATGAATCAATTGCCTGTGCAGCATCTTCAATAACTATTAAATTATATTTATTTGCAATAGCCATTATAGTATCCATATTGCAAGCGATTCCTGCATAATGAACTACTACAATAGCTTTAGTATTTTTAGTAATTAATTGTTCTATTTGGGTTTCATCAATATTCGGGTTTTCTTTTCGGCTATCAGCAAATACAATCTTAGCTCCTCTTAATACAAAAGCATTTGCTGTAGAAACAAAAGTGTAAGATGGAATTATAACTTCATCACCGGGTTGAATATTGGAAAGAATAGCACACATTTCAAGAGCATCGGTGCATGAAGTAGTAAGCAATACTTTTTTAAATTTATACTTTTCTTCAAAAAACAGATTGCATTTTTTAGTATAAATCCCATCACCTGAGATTTTACCCGAGAGAACCGATTTTTTAATATATTCTGTTTCTTTACCTGTTAAATAGGGTTTATTGAAAGGAATCATTTTTTAAATTTTATTGCAAACTAAATCTAACCTATAGGTATTTTATTGCTACTCCATTAAAGTATAAAATATTCTTTCTGAATATTTTATTCCTATGAAATAAGAAATTCAAACTTTGAAGAAATTGTTCCTAGTTTAAAGGGGAGCCCATGTCCTGGATAAACTAATAAATCTCCTGAGAACATCGTGAAGATTTTCTTAATACTTTCTTTTAGCAAAACAGCATTACTATCGGGAAATTTATTGAATGGGCTATATTCTATCAAAATGGTATCGCCAGAAAATAAAAAATATTCGGTATATATGCAGATACTACATGGAGAATGCCCTGGTGTTCTTATGATATGAAGAATATCTCCTTTCCAGTTTAACTGATGTTCATCATTATCAATAATCACCGACGGTGGAGAAATAACTATATTTTTATTCTCAAAGTAAGTGGAATAATTTTTTTTGGGATTCTGAAAAGACAGTGCACATTCCTTATTTGCAATCACATCTGTTTTATAGTGCCTGCGTAATTCGTCGACACCTTCAATGTGATCAAAATGACCATGGGTGGGAATGATATAATCAACCTGTAGTAATTTTTTTTTTAAATAAGCCAGAATATTTGTTATGCTTGAAAGAGTGGGATCAATTATTACAGCCCGACCCGAATCTTTTTTTACAAGGATATATGTATTTGAATTATATTCGGGTGAAAAAAAAGTTAAAACCTCAATCATTGATAAATTTTTCTAAGTACAACAAATGCCTGTGAAACTTTATAGCCAAATTCCTTTACTTCTAGATTAAGGACACCGTAGTTGCTTCCAGATATATGCGTTGTTATTTTCCGAACACCTTTTTCGAATAATTTGTTCAGCTCGAGATAGCCGCTGATAGCGGGAAGAGGCGATCTTTTATATTTTTCTGCAATTCCTCCAAGGTACATCAGGGCTTCATTCTCCGAAATTATTTTATGGGTTTTAAATCCCAGTATCTCTTTTGTTTGGGTATTAATTAGCTTGTAAAGGTATTCATTATCAAGTTTAAATGATTGCTTGACCAATGACTTGTACCGGTCGCCCGAAAAATTCTGGGGAACAAGCGGATCTACAGAAAACCTGTCATGCCTGAATGTGCTGCCAGCTATATCGAGAACGGCATTGAGCTCTGCTTCGGTGCTGACCAATTTCATATCATAAGGAAAGAAAGCAAAGGGGCTGAAAGAATCCTTCAGCTTCAATGTTTCGCGGATCTGTGTTTCGATAAACCGGAATCCGTATCTCTCCAGGCAATGGATATCGCTAATATTTTCAATAGGCAGTTTTGCGGCAACATAAAAGGGTTCGTATTTCTTTACATATTCCTTTTCAAACTCCTCAAAATTCTCATTACAGTTGAAGTCTCGGATATCAAGAAAATTTTTTCCATAGACTGTTGAATCCGTATAATTCCTTATTGCTTCCATAGTATTTTTTTATAATGCCACCATATCTTTTACTTCAAATGTTTTATCCTGATCAAAAACGGATTTCGGGTCGATGAAATAATTCGGATCTTTTTCGATGAGCTTTTTGTAAAGTTCAAATGCAGGGGGTTCTTCAACGCTGGAAATAAAACTGTTTCCGCAGAGCGCTCTTTTTGCCATTTTATTTTCCAGCAGCATATCCTCATACACATAACTTCCCTTGCCCGGAAGTATATTGCGGAACCTTACGAACAACTTAAATGTATCGGTATAGGTTTTATCATCGATGGTGATCTTTCCTGTAAAATCCATGTCGTAACGATAATCCACATTGAGGAATTTTTCGATAAAATGCATATAGGTAAAACAATCTCCCAGCCTCACCCCAAGGAAAAGAAAACGCACGTCTTTTCTGAAATGCAATTTGGAGAACGTGGAATTCTCTCCAATGGACTCATGGCCTATACCAGTGGCAATATCTTTATCTTCGCCTACCATGGCTACCGACATCAACGGATCAACAGATCGCACGGCCTCAGGCTGTTTACGGATGAATTCATTCAGGGAACCCATTTTTGATTTGGATTTTCTAAGGTCGAAATCCATGCCATTGCAGAAACTGAAAGTAAAGGTAGGAACGCAGATGGTCGGAACTTTTAATTCTTGTATGGTCTGGTAAAGAATCTGCAGGATATCATTTTTATGCAGAGCAGGATTCGGTATCCCGAAGGAAAGTCCTGTATGGATATATAATATCTTGCATCGATGAGCATCGCATTGTTCGAGGGCTTTCAGGATATCATGATTGGAGACCCATTCATTCTTTATGGTCTGAAAAAGTTTTATTTCTTCCATGATGAAGACAAATTAGTTTTTCTATTTTATTTCTGCGACATGTTGGCTGTCCTGCCGCCGTCGATGATAATCTGCTGGCCTGTGATCCAGCGTGATTTTTCGGAAAGAAGGAACTCGACCAGGTTGGCAATATCCGATGTCTCGCCTAACCCTAAAGGATAATCTTGTTTGATTTTCTCTACAATATCAGGATCGGTCAGCGCATATTCAGCCATCGGGGTTCTGACACCTCCCGGCAAAATACTGTTCACCCTTACTGCAGGTGCCAATTCTACAGCAAGAGATTTCATTAAACCGTCAAGTGCTGCTTTGGTGGAGGAATACAGGTTATGCCCTCTTGCCCCGAATTTTCCCAAAATCGCAGAAATAAAAATGATGTTTTTCAGGCTGTTCTGGTTGATATTTTTCTTAAGCAGCGATGAAATAATCTCGGCTGCAGAGAAAAAGTTCACATTGAATATCTGCATCGCATTCTGGTAATCGGCGTCTTTCATGCGCATCACTTTCATGATCCCGGCCGAATGAACAAATGCTTCCACATGGGAATAGGAATCCTTCAGTATCTTCTCGATCGAAACCCTTATCTCTGCAACATTGGAAAGATCGAATTCCCAAAGCAGGTGTGCCGCATTACCCGAGCACAGCTCAAGTGTTGAATTCAGTCCGTCGCGATTCTTGTCGCACAAGAGCAAGCGATGATCCCGGGAAAGATGAACAGCAATTTTTTGCCCGATCCCGGATGCAGCGCCTGTAATCAGAATAAAATCCCGTGACATTATCTTTTTATTTTTTCATTTATCAGGTTAATCAGATCGCCAACAGTAGAAACAGATACCAGTTGCTCCGCAGATATATTTACATTAAAATCTGCATCAATTGTGGCAATGATTGATAACGAGGTAAGAGAATCCCATTCATCAAAATCGGTAAGCACATTATTCATTTCTACTTTCTCAACTTCCAGTATATCTGCAAGTTTTTTCAAAAATTCTTCCATATTCAATTAAGTTAAATTAGTAATCTATCATTTCACAAAAATCAAGAGGACCAAGATCGGTGAGCAATGAACTCCATGTAAGACCAACACCGAAACCAGCAAGGCAGGTTTTATATTTTTTCGTAAGCAGTCTTTCACCTAAATTGAAAGTGATTGCAGTAGGCACAGTTACTCCGCTGGCATTTCCAAAGTTTTCAACAATGTTATTGGGCATCTTTTCATAGGGAACACCCATTTTATCGGCAAGTTTTTGCAGCATGAATTTGTTGGGCTGATGAAACATAAAATAGTCTACATTTTCTTTCGGGCAGCCAGAGTATTCAAGTAGGTCGTTTATCATTGGAGGAACAGCTGTTTGAACAAAATTAAAAACATCATCGCCTTTCATAACTAAATTATCTTTAGACCTGAAATTCCCGTTTTTATCTTCTTCCATTAAAGCAGTTTCAGGAGTTGATGGCATTCTAAAGCCGCCAGCAGGAATCATAAGTACATCAGCATTTGTGCCATCCATTTTTATGTTTCCAAAAATTGTATTTTCATCTGTTGTTTTAGAAACAACTGTAATTGAAGCAGCATCTCCGGTAAGAGGATTGCTATTTCTGTCGCGTTTAGAAACTTTTCTACTTAGAATATCCGCATTAATCAATATTACTTTTTTTATAGCATCCTGCTCAAGCAATAAAAATGCCTGAATTAGCCCAATCTCGTATGCAGCACAGCCCTGATTAATGTCCATACATATCATGTCGTGCTTAAGGTTCAGCCGCCCCTGAATGACATTGCTGGTAGGCGGCATGATATAATCGGATGACTGAGTAACCAGGATAAGTGCATCGATCTCTTCCTTTTTTAACAACCCTTTTTCAAGCAGGTACTCCATACCAAATACAGCAAAATCGGAAACACATACATCATCATTTGCTATTCTGTGTTTATTATATCCCATTGCCAATTTTAATTTCATACATTTAGCCTCAGAGAAATTATAATTTCCCATCTCATCTTCAAATTTAACTTCATTGGCTGGAAGTATAGTGAGTATACCTTCTATTTTTTTATTCCTGAATTTAAGATTCATTGCTTACTCCGTTTTTTTTCAATAATGATATAATCGCAGCAATACTTGAAAAATTTTTAGGTATAATATCCATACCATCAATGGAAATACCATAATGCTTATCGAGCGAGGTTACAAGGTTTACAATATCAAATGAGTCTAACATACCTTGTTCAATAAAATCTGAATTTTCCATAAAATCAAATTCAGGTCGTAATTCCTTTAATATTTCAATAATTTTATTCTTCATGTTGTTTTGTTTTAATAAAAGTATAATCTTTTAATCCATCGAATCTCGCACCTAGTAAATGGTGAATTTTTTTCACTTCTGTGTTTTCTGAATTCACCCAAAAATACGCATAATTTATTCCTCGCAAAATCATAATATTGAAAATATCCAATAAAAGTAACAAGCCTTCACCTGATTTATCCAACCAAGCATTAAGATAACACTTTTTATCCTTTATTGTAAAAATCAGAAATCCTTTTTGCACACTATTATTCTGGCTAATTACAATTTGTTGATTATCGATCATTTTTTTTATATCTCCAATTGTAGGCAAATGATCAACAATTTTATTAAAAGTAGAATATAATGAATTATATATATCATTTAAATGAGAACGTTCAGCAAATTGGGTACTACGACTTGTCCTTTTTTTAACATCTTTATAATACATTCTTTCGTAAATACCTATACAGGTATATCCACTTTCATCAAGTATTTTATTCCAGTTATCAATTGAACTCTTTGATGGAATATTTATAGCATGTTCAAAACGTAATTTCTTTAAAACCCGGACTGTTTCCTGATGGTCGGACGAGGTAATATAGCAACGATAAAAATCATTGTCTGGTTTCCGTATTAAAATAGTATTATCACCGCAATAAGCCTCTATCTCAGAATTCTCCGAATAATCATAAAAATTATTATAAATAATCTTTCGCTTTCTATAATCATTCAAAATAGTCCTGAAGTCGCTAATATTATATATTTTAAATTGTACTACACCTTCCATTTTCAGATCGTTCCGTTATCTACATGAATATTTTGGCCTGTAATTGAACTTGCTTTTTCAGATAACATGAATGAAACAGTTTGAGCAACCGAATCAATGTTTGTGGGAATTTTTAACGATGTCCTGTTGTATATCTTTTCTTTTTGTTCGGTAGTAAGTGTCGCACTCATTGCAGTTTCCATAAAACCAGGAACCACCACATTGGACCTGATCCCTTTTGATCCCCATTCTCTTGCCGTATTCTTCGAGAATGCCTCTAGTGCGCCTTTACTGGAAGCATACATGGCAAGTCCTTTGTAACCGGTATGCACGCTGACCGATGAGATATGCACGATACTTCCCCTGGTCTTATTGAATATCATATTGCGTATGGCATATTTGGTAAGCATCATTGGGGCATATACATTCACCCTGAACATCATTTCCAATTGATACAAGTCTAGGTTGGTGATGATATCATCATAGGCTGTTGCTGCGTTGTTCACAAACCCATGAACTACGATGGTATTAGGGATGAATTCCTTGAATATAACCTTGTGAATATTTGCTGTATCAGATAGATCATAACTTTTAAAAAAGAGCTTGCCATGATATTTTTTCTCAAGCGTTTTTAATTCGGAAGAAAAACTCCTGCTGATGGCATATACCTTATTACCCTGCTCAAGCAAAGACCTGCAGATAGCAATGCCCACTCCTCTTGATGCGCCTGTGACGAGTACATTCATGATCGCTTTATTTTTCCGGTTCTTGTTAAACTGATGTTTTCAACAAAAGTGATTTTTCTCGGTACTTTATAGTCTTGTAATTTTTCTGATAGATATTTTCTAATTTCTATTTCGGAAATATTTATGCCGCTGTACAGTTGAACATCTGCACACAAGATATTTCCCAGTACAGAGTTCGGCTTGCTGTATACGATCGCATGCTTTATGCCAGGTTTCCCGGATAATGCTTCCTCCACTTCTGCAGGATTAACTTTAAAACCTCCAATATTGATCAGTTCATTCTTTCTGCCGTGAAACCTAAAGGTCCCTGTCGTCTCATCGACCCATTCCACCAAATCGCTGGTGTGATAATATTCGTGGTCCAGATTTATCTCTGCCGAATTTCCCAGCAAGGACTGATGTATCCATAATTCATTATTTGCAACAATGATCTTTTCTTTCAAATGCTCAGGAATTTGGAAATATTCTCCTTTGGACACCAATAAAGACCCCCCTTCTGTTGAAGCATAGATGTTATTGATCTTGGCATTCGGAAAGATCCCAAGCATATTTTCATGTAATTTTTTATCCGACTTCTCGCCTCCAAAGGTCAAGCGGATTACAGACGGATAAGACCTTTCAAAAGGGAGCAACAGCCTGTAAAATGTAGGAGTTGCCGAAATATGTGTTATCTGGTATTTTGAAATGGCATTGTAAATACCCGTTCTTTCTTTCTTGAACAGGTTGATCAGGGGGTGTTTATTCATAAATGCCTGAAAAAAAACCTGCAGCCCGGCCATGTGGGTAGGATTATGTGCAAAACCCCAGACTGTATTGGTGAAATTTTGTTTCTTCTGAACAGCCCTGGCCAGCGATGATACAGAATGCAGTATCTGTTTTGGCTGACCGGTGGTTCCTGAAGTAAAAATAATGATCTCAGATGCCGAATTCTGAATTTTGTCAATTACAGCATTAAAATCTTTGAAATCATTCTGTAACAATGTTTCACTGACATTTATTCCATCGATGTTTAATTTACCGATCTCATCCTTGCTTAGGTCTGAGTCAAGCAGAACCAATTGCTTTCCGGCAACAAGTCCTACAAGAAAATTGAGGAAAAAATCGTACAATCCTCCAGATTTAAAGACCCTACAATAGCCTTTCGATTCATTTATATCACGAATAAGCTCTTCATAGCTCTTCTCCTTTTCTATGTCGGACAAGAACAACGTCATTATTTTTTTAGTTTTAATAATATCTCGCCAACGGTAGAGACCAGACCGTCTTCGAAAATATCTACATCAAAAACATCTTCAATGCGTACGGTCAATTCGGCCAGATCAAATGAGGTAAATCCAAAATCATCACGGAGTTTATCTGCAGGTGTCAACTCATTCAGCTTATCCATGCCTTTTCCTTCTCTGATATAATTTATGATCTCTAAGATTTTCGACTCCATAGGTTTTTATTTTTGTCAACAGATCTCGCTGCTTAATTTCAGCCTGTCGATTTTTCCATTTGTATTTCTTGGCAATTTTTCCATCTTATGATATGCGGTTGGTACCATATATTTTGGAAACATCTGAGCAATAGCGCGCTTCATTTCGGCAATAGATTTTTCTTGGGTTGATTCATAAATAAGCGTGATTTCTTTTTTTGTTGTGTTATATACTACGCATCCGTTATCTACCAGTTTCAAGGTATTAATGATAACATGTTCGATCTCGCCCAGCTCGATGCGGTAACCAAGATGCTTGATCAGGCTGTCTTTTCTGCCTTTGAAGATGAGTTCGCTCCGTTCGTTCATGAAGACAATATCACCAGTACGGTAAATGATCTCAGGATAGGAAGTATTCAGTGGATTCTGTACAAAAGCAGCCTCTGTTTTTTCACGGTTATTATAATAACCCATGGCCAATGACGTTCCGCGCACACACAATTCGCCTTCTTCGTTGATCCCGGCGGGCTGGTCATTTTCTTTCAGCACCAGGATGTCAGTATTGCGACAGGGAAAGCCTATCGGAATGGGTTCTTCGTCCTTCAGGTCTCTTTCAACAATATAATACGTGCAATCAAGGGTGATCTCAATGGGACCATATAGATTCACAAATTTAGTTCCTTGTAAATTCTTCTTCCAGTAATTAAATTGCTTGGTGGGAAAAACCTCTCCTGCAAACCAAACGGTCTTCAGTTTGGGCAGTGCGATCTTGCTCAGCAGGTCCATATTGGCAATGTTCACCATAATGGTAGGCACCCAGAAAATAAAACTTACTTCATTTTTCTGCATGATATCTAGAATCGTGGCAGGAAATGCGCTGTTTTGCTCCGGGATAAGAACAAGAGTGCTTCCTTTTGCCATCAGCATGCACAATTCAAAACTGTAAATATCGAATATCGAAGGCGACAGGGATCCAACAATCTCATGGTCGGTGATGCCCAGGGTTTCAACAGCCCATTCCGTGAAATCAAAGAAGCTCCTGTGATTAAGCACAACTCCTTTGGGAGTACCTGTAGAACCCGAAGTATTGATTATGCATAATGGATCTGTATCTATGATCCGTTTTACATTTGATCGCAGTTTTTCTTCATTGAAATTAATATCAACATTGATCAGGTCCATATTGATTACCGGTACATGGCTACCCAATGCTTCAAGAGCCGACGAATACGCCGAGCTGGTAATAATGAACTGAGGCCTGACCTGTTCGATAATATTTTTCAACCGAGCCTGCGGATACTTTACATCCAGATTCATGTAACAATTTCCGCTATAAATGATCGCAATATCAGCAACAACGCTTTCAATGCTTTTGGGCAAGAAAACCGCAATAGGTTTGTTGATACAGTTATTTAATCGAATAATTTCATAAGCAATTATTTTTGCTTTAGCATTAAGTTCTGAAAAAGAAACATTTCGATCGCCGTCAATCACTGCTATCTTATTATTAGCAACATTAACTGTGTCTATAAAATATTCAATGATGTTAATCTTCATACTGGAAAAGATAGATTCAATTACTATTTTTTTTTAATAAATTTGTTATCATTATTAATTATTATTTTTTATAGCTTCCAGAATAACATCCACCTGCCGTTCTGTTGTAGATAATTTTAATCCAAGTTCTCTGCAATTATTCGACATTTTAATATATTCAGAAGAATTCAAATCCAAAATTCGCTGAACCCCTTCAGCAAATTTATTTAATTCTCCCAACTCTACTCTGTAACCTGTTTCCCCATCAACTACCAAATCCTTTGCCACACCTATATTAAAAGAGACAACAGGAGTTCCACACATTATTGACATATTTACCATAATTGGCCCCGCATCTTGAATAGAAGGACTTACAAAAACATTTGCTGCCTGAAAAGCAGCCGGTAACTCTCTATTTGCATCAAGTAACCCTAAAAATTTATATGGAAATGGTAATGATTCTAATAATGTATCATCACATCGTCCAGCAAGAACTAAAAAAACATCTTCAATATTCTGAGGTTTATATTTTTTTATTAAATTCAATGCATGGATAAGAAGCTTAATTCCTTTTCTTTCCTCGTTAATATACTGAGCACCAAAAAATATAATTTTTTTATCTGTAGGAAGTCCCATTTTTGCCCTTACTTCAATTTTATTATTAGGCTTAAAAATATCAGGATTTATAGGAGCCTGAAGCTTTTTGTTTGTGATATTTTTAAAAATAGAGCTATAATTTATTTCATCCCCGCCAAAAAAAGTTATAAATTTTACCGACTTGAAATACCTTTGTTTAAAAATAAAATTTTTATGTGTAATATCATTTGGATCATTAGATTTAAGAGCCGGGCATTTACCGCATTCATACTTATAACCTTCGCACCCCCAATTATAATGACAACCTCCAGTCATAGGGTTCATATCCGGAAACACCCACAAAATAGGTACTTTGTAAATTATATAGAGCTCATAAATATTTTTGGGATGAATAAAATCTTGTAAAAAATAAAGAATAATTGCATCTGGTTTAATTGAAATTTTTCTTACAATTTGCTTAGTTCTAACAAGTGTTTTATATTGATTTAGGTATAAAAAACAATACTTTGCATCAGCTTTAATATTTTTCACAATGCTAAACTTTGCAAAAAAAGTATATATTTTTCTTTTAAAAAAATTAATTCCCCGCAAATATAATTTTGAAAAACAGCCTACATAAACAGCATTAATATCATTTGTAGCTTTATGAGTATGCAATAGCAACACTTTTGAATTATAGCCTCTTTTCTTTAATTCAAGATGAAAAATTTCAGTCATTATTCCGGATGCTTTAAAATCCGGAGAAGAGATATGTAAAATATTCATTAGCTCCAAATTCCTTTCGCCTTGAAGTGTATTATTTTATGATACTGCATAGGATAAAAAATAAACCCTGGCAACCCTAGTATAGCTGTTGATAGAATAACACCTGATATTCCTATTGTTTTACCCAAATATATTGAAAGAGGTATATTTACTAAAGCACCTATCAATCCTGCAACCAATTGAAATTTAATATGACCAACACCATTTAAAAAAGTACTATATATGGCATTCCATAAATTTATCATAACGTAAAGTGCCATTACTATCGTGATTGACATAGGAACATGAACTGTATTCCCTACCCAAAGAAAATAAAATGTATTAGAAAATAATATCATTAATATTATAGCTCCAATTAAAAGCAACCATATAGATTTTAATTTTTTCATGGAAAGTCTTATCCAGTTTAAATCTTTCTTGGTATAAGCTTCTGTGAATGCACTCCAAAATGGTGTAAGGATAATACTATATACCATTGTAATAATACTAAAATATTTAAAAGCTATATTATATGGAGTTACTTGTTCGGGGCCAAAAAGCTGAGAAATAATAATATTACTAGTTTGATATAATAAAATTACAGCAATTTGCAAACCAAAAAATTTAACCCCAAGGCTCATTAAATCTCTTGCAAATTTAAATCTTACATATTTAAAAGAAGGAGCATAATTTTTATAACTGTGTCCATAAAACCAAAGGCTAGACAATGCTAATACTAATACTGGTGCTGAACTTAATGCTATCCCTAGGTATAGCAAATTTCCTGACGTTGATTTTGTAAGAATAAATATCACAATTAACGAGAATATATTTCCTAATAAATATAAGAATGCAGATTTAGCTGGTTGCTGGTTTGCTGTAATAATTGTAGTTATTAATTGTAATACAAACTGCACACTAAAAAATACAAAAACAATCATAGCTAATAGCGAAAGTTCAGTTGTCATAGTAGAAGGCGTATTTATTATTATTGCCCAATTTAGAAATGGATTAATGAAAATAAATATTACTAAAACAACTCCAATAATTATACTCAAGATAGCATATGTAGTACTAACATATATACGTGCCAATTCATGCTTTCCTTTTGCTAATGCTTCGGCAAATCGATTTCGCAATCCATTGCCAAAACCAATATCAAAAAAACCAAACCATCCAATAACAGAACTTAATGTTAGCCATACACCATATTTTGTCGGATTTATATAATTTATGGTAAGAGGAACTAATAATAAGCTTATAGCTATATTTAACCCTTTTATTATTACTGATGCAGCAATATTCTTTTTAGTTTTTAAACTTCTTTCATTTCCTTGAGTAAAATAATTAATTATAAATTCAGGAAAAATTGATTTTAAATATTTTTTAAGAATAGAAAGCTGATACTTTAAATTCACAGATATTATTTGTTTTTTTGATTATTATTAATTAAAATAACTTTCATGTTTTTTAATAAAATTATACCCACTCCTACACATCCTCCTAAAAATAACATTGTAATTATAATTAAACTTGATTTAGGGCTACTTTTTTTTAAAGGAATTTGAGCAGGATCCATTACATTAAAAACAGGTGTTTCTTCCTGAACTTTAATTTTTGATTGTTCTAATTGTTTCGCTAAAGCACTATATAAACTAAACGATAGATCATATTCGGACTGAAGTCTTTCTTCTTCAGTTTGAACAGAGGCTAATATCACATTTTTATTCCGGTCTTTATATATTGCCAATGCCTGCTGTGCTTCCATATATTTTGCTTCAGCCTCATTCGAACGTGCTTCAACAAACTTTAAATCGGTTTTTGCTTTTTTAGTTCTGTAATCAATTATATATCTCTTAAGGTCTTTTACTACATAACTTGTAACTTGAGCAACAACAAGTGGGTCTTGCATTTCAACACCAATAACAAACTTATTTGATTTTTTAAAATCCTGTTCTGTGCTTATACATCCCGCTAATGCCTCAATAATATCAGACTGTTTCTTTGTAATACGAATAGGTTCTACTGATATATCTTTTAGTGAATCTGATGAAACAACAAGAAGTTTTTTACCTGTAATATTATCATTTTTACCTCTTATCCATTCCATTATTTTTCCGGGCAATCCAATTGTATATTTAGCCACGAAACCTGCTAACGAAGAACGAGTATGCCTGTCAAGATATTGTTCAACAGTTAATGTGGAATCATATTTCGATTCAATAACTTTCTGTTTCATTATTTCAAGCAGGAATGGTGTGCTTTTAATAACTTCAGGATACAAATCAGGCACAAGAGCTTCCTTATCAGTTTTATTCATGCTAATTCCTGCCAATCCTCCAAACTGTTGCAATAAACCTGACATGCCACTTCCACTACTACTGGTTTCAACTACTAAAGTAATTTCTGATTTATATTCTTTTGGAGAAAATATAACAATAAAAATACCTAATACAAAAAAAACAATCATGGATTTTATTATTATTTTTCGTCCACTCCATATTTTTTTTGCAATATCAATTAAATCGATTTCGCTATCTTTATTTTCTTTTTTTGTTTGCGTTTCTGTCATTTATGAATTATTTCAAAATTTATTTTAAAGCATTCACAATTGTTATTATAATCAAAGCTAAAGATGACATAGCTGTCCCAAAACCTATTGCTTCTGTCGTGCTCATACCTTTTTTCAATGTTTTTTGTGGGACGACAATCTCTGCTCCCGGCTCTACTTTAGGATAATTTTTAATAAATAAAAATCGAGATGTTCTTTTTACAGAACCATTAATATTTACAACATATATTTTAGAAGGTTTTGCATCGTCCGAAAAACCACCCGATGAAGAAATATATTTTCTTACTCCGTAGCCTTTCATATATCTTACCACAACCGGGTATAATAATGCTCCGCTTAAACCAACTGTCTGCGGTTCTTTTGGAATTTTTATAACATCTCCTTTTTCTAAGAATAAGTCATACTTAGACCCCGCTTTTTTAAGAATTTTTTCCAGATCAATACTTATTGTTGTTTCTGTTTTATTAATTGTTTGGTCATCTATAGGTAAGGTATCATTCACTCTTTCTTTTAACTTTTCAATATCTTTTAATTGAAGTTTTTTCGCAGCAGAATTTTGTCTTGTTAATCTTGCTCCTTTTACGTATGCTTCAGGAGTAGTGCTTCCAGCACGTTTAATCAAATCTGATATACGTTCGGTTTTAGTTGTTATACTATAAAAACCGGGGAATAAAACTTCGCCATCAACTTTAACAATACTTTGCGATGAATATCCGGGAGATTTACGAATAAAAACATTATCAAAAGGCATTAACTCAAAATTTGATGCGGAATCTGACACTTTCAAATCTTTTGAAATTTGAAATTGATAAACTTCCGCAATTTTATCACTTGATGCTGTAGCATAATTATCTTTTATTCTTCTGTCAACTTCAATCTTTGCATATGATGCAGATTCGAGCAAACCTCCTGCCTTTACTATTAAATCTTCGATGGTTGTATTTTTTGTATAAGGATATTCTCCCGGTACACGGACCTCTCCATCAATTTTAATTGTATATTCTTCTTGTATATCAAATATTGATGATACAGATACAACATCTTCTCTTAATAATAAAGTTTGATACGATTGTGTAGTATCTTTTATTTCTACAGGAATTGTTTTTATTGTCAAATCATCTAAAGTACGATAAATTATAACACGACTTTTAAATGCATCTTCACGCAAGCCACTGGCTTTACGAATCAGTTCACCTAAAGTCGTATTATTGTCTAAAGCAAATATTCCCGGACGATTCACCGCTCCTTTTATTTCAACACGATTCTCGTATTTATTCAAAACTGTGTCAACTGAAACTTCATCACCGTTTGATAGTTTAAATGAATCCTGTTGTATTGATGGTACATCAAAGACTTTATATTGTTTCCCTGTTTTTCTTAATACTTTTACATTCTCAGTATATGCCTTGTCAGTGTAACCTCCGGCATAATAAATTAAATCTTTTAATTTTTCTGAAGTCTTCAAATCAAATAAACCTGTTCGTTTTACTTCACCTTTTATTTCGACACGGTTGTCGTATGCTGGAATAAAAATCACATCTTCGTCCTGAAGCCTCATATTCTTTGGTAGTTCACCTTTTAACAGAAATTCATAAATATCCAGTTCCGCCACAGTCTTGTTATTTCTTATAATTTTCACATTACGCAAGGAACCATTTTCTGAAGGACCTCCTGCTACATACAATGCATTTAATGCTGTAGCTAATGATGATAATGTATATGTTCCGGGAAGTGCAACTTCTCCAACAATATTAACTTTAATACTTCTTACAGCACCAAGACTAACTTTTAAAAATGTATTTCCAATTGATAAACCGGTATAAATTGAAGTAAGCTCTTTTTTAACTTTATTTGTCGCCTGTTCGATTGTCATACCGCTAAGATAAATAGGACCAACATTACTTATTATAATATAACCTTCGGCAGTGATTTTTTGTTCGTATGTTTCCTGGGATGCACCCCACACATCAATTATTAATTTATCACCCGGACCTAACTGATAATTTAATGGAGTTGCAATGTTGGTGCTTGGTTCAAACGTTAACGATTTATTTGTAAACAATGAAAATCCAAAAATTTTATTTGCATAAGGATTTACCTCTTTATCAAGCGAATCATTTTTAACTTCAGCACTACGAGTTCTGCCTGTTGAACTATTATCATCTTTTATAGTAGTCTTTAATTTTGAAATACGGCTTTTAAGTTTAAGAATTTCAGAATCAGACATTCCTTTTGCTTTTGCTAAAGTTTCAATTTGATCTTCTGACATGCCCGACATTCCTGCCTTTTCAGCAATAGCTTTTACTTGCGTATCTGAAAGTTCATCAACTTTTACTTTACTTAAATCGACATTATCTATTTTCTGCGATTGAGAGAAAGCATTATTATAAAATGAAGTAAAAATTACCAGAACAAAAACTATTATAATATTTTTATATTTTTCCATTATATGATTGAATTATTAATTAATGTATTCATTATATACCATAGTAATTCCTTCTTCCAGATTATACTTGTGCTTAAATCCGAATTTATTTAATCTTGAGACATCTAAAAGTTTTTTTGGGGTTCCATCAGGTTTTGAATTGTCCCAATTTATAGTTCCTTTATATCCGACAATCTTTTTAATTAGTAAAGCTAAATCATATATCTTTAAATCAGCTCCTGTTCCTATATTCAGAAATGAGACACCTTCTGTTTTAATTAATTTTTCCGCATCGATATTTTCTAATACATAAACACAAGCCGATGCCATATCATCCACATGCAAAAATTCACGATAAACATTCCCAGTTCCCCATAATGTAACTACAACTTCTGATGATTTTTTTGTAATACCATATTTAGATAATATTTCAATAATCTTATATTCATCAGATGAACCGTCAATAGCTTCAATAGGTTTATTATTCAAATCTTTTTTTATTGCTGACCAATCGTTATTTTCCAAACATTTCCCCAAATGCATTTTACGAATTATTGCCGGAAGAACGTGCGATTTTTCCAAATCATAATTATCATTAGGCCCATACAGATTAGTGGGCATTACTGAAATGAAATTTGAACCATACTGCTGATAATAACTTTCACACATTTTAATTCCCGCAATCTTAGCAATGGCATAAGGCTCATTTGTTTTTTCCAGTTCTCCTGTTAATAAATATTCTTCCTTTAATGGCTGCGAAGCTAATTTAGGATATATGCACGAGCTTCCAAGAAATAATAATTTTTTTACACCATATTTATATGCACTATGAATAATATTATTTTGAATTGCCAGATTCTCGTATATAAACTGTGCACGATAAGTACTATTAGCAAGAATACCACCAACCTTAGCAGCTGCATCAATTACATAATCAGGTTTTTCTTTTTCAAAAAAAGTTTCAACCTCTGCCTGGCGAGTAAGATCAATATTTTCGATTGAAGCAAAAACAAAATTAGAATATCCCTTTGCTAACAAACAACGATGTATTGCAGAACCCACCAATCCTGTATTCCCGGCAATAAAAATTTTTGAATCTTTTTTCATCATTATTTATAAAGCTCTTTTTTTAGCTTTTTTATAATCAGCCTGCACCATTATTTTCACCAAATCTTTAAAAGTAGTTTTTGGCTTCCATCCTAATATATTTTTTGCTTTAGAATAATCTCCTATTAATATCTCTACTTCTGTCGGACGAAAATATTTTGGGTCTATTGCAACCACCTCTTTATTTGATGACTTCAATATTCCAACTTCATCTTTCCCTTTGCCTTTCCAAATTATTTCTTCATCCAAAACTTTAAACGATTCCTCAACAAACTCTTTCACAGTATGAGTTTCATTTGTTGCAAGAACATAATCATCAGGTTTATCAGCCTGCAATACTCTCCACATTCCTTCAACGTATTCAGGAGCATAACCCCAATCTCGTTTTGCATCCAAATTACCAAGTAATAATTTTTCCTGTTGACCTAAAACTATTTTAGCCACAGCAACCGATATCTTACGAGTAACAAAAGTTTTTCCTCGTCTTTCACTTTCGTGATTAAAAAGTATTCCATTGCATGCGTACAAATTATATGCTTCACGATAATTCACCGTAATCCAGTATGAATATAATTTTGCTGCAGCATAAGGACTACGTGGATAAAAAGGTGTCTTCTCACTTTGAGGAATCTCTTGTACTTTCCCATATAATTCTGATGTTGAAGCTTGATAAAAACGAGTTTTCAACCCTGTTTCTTTAATAGCATCCAAAAAACGAAGAGTACCAATTCCATCTACTTCTGCTGTATACTCAGGCACTTCGAATGAAACCTGAACATGACTTTGAGCACCAAGGTTGTATATTTCATTGGGCTGTACCTTTTCAACTAAACGATTCAGATTACTTGAATCTGTTAAATCACCATAATGCAGAAATAACTTTTTATTTAAAATTGAATTATCAGAATAAAGATGGTCGATCCGAAAAGTATTGAAAGAGCTGGAGCGACGAATAATTCCATGAACAGTGTACCCTTTTTCAATTAATAGTTCTGTTAAATACGATCCATCTTGACCTGTAATACCACTAATCAGTGCAGTTTTCATATTAATATTTTGATTTTCCTATTTACAGCTTCGCCCTGTCGGTTACATATTTTTGTCCCAACTTCAAAAGAATTTGCAAAATTAAATATTTTAACTGAAGTTAAGAAAAATATATTTAGCTGACTAAGCTATAATACTGTTTTTCATATAATTCTGTAGTTAAACGAAAATCTAAGATTAATGTTATAGTTTTATTTAAAAAATATCAATAATTATTTTCATTTATTTTGCAATTAAATTTAGAAACGATGCTAACTGAAAATAAAAACGAAATTATTTATTCAAAAAATATAATAGAATTATTAACTGTTGCTAACGAATACTGCCTTTTTACGGAGAAGGCAGAGCAGTACCAGAAAGAAGATATTATTTATTATTATTTAAAAATTTGTCCTCTATTATATTTAAAAGGAATACTTCTTCCTTCTGTTGAAGAATGTGATTTTGAAATTACCGAAAGATATGTAACCGAAGAAATCTGGGAGCATATTTTTATTTCATTAAATAAAAAAATAGGACAGGAAGATAATTTCTTATCATTTAATAACAATGAAGATGTTTCTGAAAAGAATATTATAAAACAAAGTATCTCCGAGCAAATTGCCGATATTTACCAGGATTTAAAAGATTTTATTATTCTTTATCAAAAGAACACTCAGGCAGCTAAAATTAATGCAGTGGCAGAATGTTATCGTTTATTTGCAACGCATTGGGGAAATAAAATTATTAAACTTCAAATGGCATTACATAATATTATTTTCCCAGGTGTACCTAATGAAACTGAAATTTAAATTTCAGTTTCATTATTTTATGTCTTCTAAAAACTTTTTCTTAAAAGTATTAAATTCTTCATCGGTTACAATTCCTAATTCACGCATTCTCCCCAACTTTTCAATTTTCGACATATTAATGTTTACTTTTTCCATCTCATCGTTATATTCCGAATCGGACTGTTGTAAATCATCCAATGAGCCTTCAAGAGTTTTAATCTTTTCATCCAATAATTCATTCCTGTTTTTATAATCCTGTATTTTCTTTTCCAACATTTCAATTTCTTTAACTTTTAATGATATGTCTTCATTTAATTTCGCCATATTCACACGATCGCTATCCGCCTCTTTTAATTTATCGGAATAAATATTTTGTTTATTTTTCAGCTTATAATATTTTGACATGTAAATAACCAGAAGTATCAAAGCAATCGTCAAAATAGCAATAATAAAACCGCCTGTAATATATATCACATAAAGATATCCTGTAACATCATTTTTTTCGCTTTCAATGGAATCTATTTCTGAATTTAAATTTTTGATCTCTGTTGCTTTTTCTTTCAACTCATTTTCATCAGCAGCAAATTCCTTTATAATACGTGTATCAACAATTACGATGTCTTTCAAAATATCAACAATGTCTTTTAAATCATCCCTGGAAAGCCTTTTGCCTGGAATATTTTTTTCAGTATATTTCTGATATAGTAATTCTCGTCTTGACTTTAAGCTATCAATTGGTTCTGCGAATAAAGAGAATTGCCATGTTACTATAAATAATAAAACAAGTGAAATATTTTTCATATTGATGATTTTTATTTTTCAAAAATAAGAAAATATCCGTATAAATATTCTTCAAATAAATTTAATGAATTCCATTTTTATAATTCAACAATTAGTATTTAACAAATATTAATATTTCAGAAAATAAAAAATGTTTATGGTTTTTGTATTTTTGCTAACAAAATAATTAAACTATGAATACTAATATCAGGAACTTTTTACTATTAGCTTTTTTTATTCCTTCCCTACTCTTTGCGGAAAAACCAAAATACGATATTAAAATAAAGTTTGCAAATTTGAAAGACACAACTTGCCTCCTGGGAAATTATTATGGCGAATCACCTCATATAAGTGTTGTAGATACAGCAAAAATTGACTCGAAAGGGCTTTGTGAATTTAAAGGGAATAAAGAACTTTTAGGCGGAATCTACGTTGTAATAATCCCTTCAAAAAAATATTTCGAACTTATAATAAATACAGAAAAATTTTTCTCATTAGAAACCGACACTTCTGATTTTATAGGTACCATGAAAATAAAAGACTCTAAGGAGAACCAGCTTTTTTATGACTATCAAAAATACATCAATATCCAACAAAAAAAGGTTGCACCGCTACGTGAAAGTTTAACCAAATTAAAAGACAATAAAGATTCTTCTAAAATTTTAAAAGACAATATCAATGCGATTGACAAAGATGTACAAAATTATAAACTCAACTATATAAAGCAACATTCCGAAACCTTTCTTGCAAAAGTATTCAAAACATCTATGGAACCCGAACTTCCTGAAGCCCCAATTCTTCCAAATGGCAAAAAAGATTCGTTATATGTTTTTAAATATTATAAAAAACATTTTTTTGACAATGTTGATTTTTCTGATGACAGACTCCTGAGAACACCCGTATTTCACAGTAAAATAAACCAATACATAACAACCCTTACTGTTCAGCATCCTGATTCAATAAATAAAGAATGTGACTCGTTAATTGAAAAAGCACGTGTTAACAAAGAAGTATTTAAATATTTGGTATGGTATTTCACTAACTGGTCAGAAACATCTAAAATTATGGGATTCGATGCAATATTCGTGCATATGGTGGAAAAATATTATATGACAAACCAGGCTTATTGGGTAACCGAAACCAATCTTGAAAAAATTAACAACCGCGCGAAAGTTTTAAAGAATTTGCTATTAGGAGTGAAAATTCCTAATATCACTGTTCAGGATACAAGTGGTGTATATCATACACTCTATAATATTAAGGCAAAATATACCGTGCTCTATTTTTGGGATCCCACCTGTGGCCACTGCCAAAAAGAAACACCAAAATTAAAAGCTTTATACGATAGTCTTAAAATAAAAGGGTTTGATGTATTTGCCTTTTGCACCGATCCTAATATTAACGAGTGGAAAAAATATATAATCGACAATAAACTGGAATGGTTAAATGTGATGGACATACAAAATATTACCGGCTTTCATGCAACCTATGATATTATTAGCACTCCGGTAATTTATCTACTCGATGAAAATAAAAAGATTCTTGCAAAAAGATTGAATGTAGAGCAGTTAAAGGAATTCATGGAAAGACAATTTAAAATTGACGAGAAAAAATAAATTACCTTTATAAATTAATTTTAGAAATATATCAGTTATAAAATTTTAATATGAATACTGAAAACAATCAAAACTGGTATGTTTTAACTACACGCTCCCGTCATGAAAAAAAGTGTGAACAACTTTTAATCAAACAAGGTTTTGAAGTATTTCTTCCACTTCAAAAAGTAATGCGTAAATGGAGCGACAGAAAAAAAATTGTTGAAATTCCTTTATTTTCCGGATACATATTTATTCGTTATGATGAATCAAAACGGTTTCAGGTTTTAAATACTCCCGGTATTGTACGTTTCTTAAGATATAACAATGCTGACGCAACTATTTCCGATACACAGGTTAAAGCAATAGACATCGCTATTAAAGAAATTCCGGACAAACTATATGTAATTGAACAAAACTTTTCTGAAGGTGAAGAAATATGTATAAAATCAGGACCATTTAAAGGATTCTATGGAAAAGTAATTAATTACAACAACAATCGTAAAATAATGATCTCCATTGATTCTATTGGAAAAAGCCTCTTAATTGAAACGAGCAAAACACTTATTGAAAAAATTGAAAAATAAGAAAACATATGCAGGTATTTTTTGTATCTTTGCAAACTATTTTTCATGCTCTTAACTTATATTAAAAATGTAAGTGAAAGGGCGAAGCTATAAATAACTATTTTAAACTTTAATGTCTTATTTAAAAATTAGCAACTCAAGAATACTAGTTACCGGCGGCGCCGGTTTTATAGGCTCCAACCTTTGTGAAGATTTACTAAAATATAATAACGAAGTAATATGCCTGGACAATTTTTCTACAGGCAAACATGAAAATATTGCTGATTTTATTAAGTTTAAAAATTTTCATTTGATCGAAGGCGACATCCGTGATATTACAATATGTAAAAAGGCTGTTGATGGAGTTGAATATGTATTACAGGAAGCCGCATTGGGCTCTGTTCCCCGCTCTATAAATGATCCATTAAACACTAATGATAACAACATTAATGGATTTTTAAATATATTAGTAGCGGCACGTGATGCTAAAGTAAAACGTGTTGTTTATGCTGCCAGTTCTTCTACTTATGGCGACAGTACTGAATTACCAAAAATTGAAGAACGTATTGGTATGCCTCTTTCTCCTTATGCTGTTACAAAATATGTTAACGAATTGTACGCTCATGTTTTTCATTTGAATTATGGGCTGGATATTATTGGACTTCGTTATTTTAATGTATATGGTCGCCGGCAAGATCCCAACGGCGCTTATGCCGCTGTGATTCCTAAATTTGTGATACAACTCATAGCTCATGAATCGCCTGTAATTAATGGCAATGGCACAGTAAGCCGCGATTTCACATATATTGACAATGTAATCCAGATGAATCATATAGCTTCTCTCAATACAAAAGCAGAAGCCATCGGACAAGTTTTTAATACTGCAGTTGGAGAACGTAATGATTTGAATATGCTGGTGAAATATTTAAAAGAATATCTCAGCACTTTTGATCCTGAAATTGCAAATATCAATATAATTTATGGTCCGCAAAGGAAAGGCGATATTCCCCATTCGCATGCTAGTATTGCAAAAGCGCAAAAAATATTGGGTTACAATCCATCACATAACTTACAGCAAGGGTTGAAAGAAGCAGTGAAATGGTATTGGGGAAATATAAAATTAAAATAATATTGAATTACGCAAAACACATTATTTAAAACATTACTAATGCAATTGCATTTATAAAAGAGAACAAGTTTTAACCTAAAAGAAAAGAGCATTCTTTTGCTTTTATGATTTTATTATACCTATTTGAAAAAACTTAAAAAATTCAACTAATTAGGGTCTGCTGATTATATCAATGTTCCAAATATTTCATTTTTCGGTTTCA